>JBNJEM010000118.1:0-14822 GCA_051745935.1 Planctomycetota bacterium | reverse complement strand
AAAACATGCAGGACAAAAACATCACATTTTATCCAAAATATTCAGTGGCTACGCTTCCGCCCTTGAAACACGCTAACTGGTTGTAAATAAACAACTTACGCTAAAACAGAGCTGGAACATCCGCTTCAATAGGGTAAAATGGCGGACCCTTCTTAGAAGCGGACAGAAAACCTGTAAACGTCACCGCAAACCCTTGTAATGTGAACGATTTAACAACGCTTGCCGGAGTTTTCTGTCCGCCTCTTAGGCTTAATCCCGTGCCATTAGGAACGGGGCGGGCGGGAAATGGGAGCCGGTCCAACAGACCCCCGCGAGTTCATCTCGAGGGTGAATCAGGCTCGTCAGCTAAGGCGGTCGCGAATCGTGGCCAGTTCGTTCAAATCGTTGAGTCTCTCTCGCTTTTCCACAATCAGGAGCAGATGGAGGTCATACCAATACCGACCGCGTTTTGTGGAATTGAAGGGCATGATTGAACGGCGTCGGCGTTCGCATGGCCTGACACCGGACACTTGGTATTTTGAGACACCGTGGAAACCGAAGAGCTGGGATCGACGGTTCCGTTTCCTTTTCATTCGAACCCGTTTGTGGCCCGAAGCCAGACCGTCTGATTTTCCGCGTCTGATTTTCCGTCTTTTCAATCATGCTCCGTATGCGAAACAAGGCCCCCCGTTTTGATTCCGGGCCGAAGCTCGCCGGACGAACATTCTGTCGGCTATAATGGACACCGTTTCCGCGAGGACGACACGCCGGGTCCTGTTTCACGCGAAAGGATGAATGGATGGGTAAGGTTCACATAAGCACTCTTGTCAAGCAAAACATGGTTCTACTGTTGGTTCCCTGTTTCATCTTTCCATTGGATCGCTCGCTTCCAGCATGTACAACGCTGTTGGTGGGCCAGAAAGCCACGGTGGACGGTTCCGTGTTGATGGCCAGTTCCTGTGACGGCGACGTCATGGGCGTGATATACACCATGCCGGCCCGAGACTATCCGCCCGATACCAGATTGCCCATGTACTGGAACGTTCCCAGGCCGAAAGACTTTCAGGAGTACCAGCAGGATTTGAAAGAAGGATACGATTTGGTCGGGCATCTTCCCGTCACGCGTACTCATCGCAGCATTCTGTTGGGAGGGAACGTGGAAAGCATGACCACCGGGGGGCTGAACGAGCACGGGGTCGGCATTGCTATCGAGTTTTTGCCGATGCGACCCGGTTTGGCCTGCGACGAGGGCGTGGTAGGCCCCAATAGCAATCACTGGACCACCTCGCTGATCGCCAATGGCCTGCTGCGAGCGAAAACGGCTCGCGAGGCGATTCGAGTCATCGGCGACATGGTCGAAGAATATGGATTTCTGTATTACCGGGCCCCCAAGGCGGGCGTCGCCTTGCCGATCGCGGACGAAGAGGAAACATGGCTGATGGAGATTTTTGGCCCTGGCGAGGACTGGAGTCCGGAAAGCGGAAAAGCCGGTGGAGTGTGGTGTGCCCAAAGGATACCGGACGGCGAGGTGGGCTGCAGCGCCAACCGCAGCCGCATTGGAACGGTCGACCTCGAAGACACTGACCACTTCATGGCATCGAAGAACATCTTTTCGCTGGCGCGAGAACTGGGGTTCTGGAAGCCGGAACAGCCCTTCGTGTGGTACGAAGTCTACGGCGGGCCAGGCAACCAATCCAACTCGCTCCGCGAATGGAGAGCTCTCAGCCTGGCAGCCCCTTCGATGGGACTCGAAGCCACGGGTGATCCCGCGGTAGATCGTTATCCTTTCTCGGTCAAACCCGACAAACCGGTTCGGGTTCGCACACTCATGGCCATCATGCGGGATGATTACGAGGGCACTACGTTCGACATCACCGAACATGCCCGCTTCCAGGTGGAAGATCAGAAGAGCCCGCTCGCGCGTCCCTGGGGCCCGCCGGAGCTGCTCAACCTATTGGACATCAAACCGCGCCGTGCCATCTGCACGCCCACGAGCGGCTACGTGTTCATTGCTCAACTGCGAGAGAACTTGCCGGACGCCGTGGGGAACTGCCTCTGGTTCGCCTACGGGCCGGCGAACACCAGTTGTTTCGTGCCCGTATACGCTGGGGTAACCGATTTGCCGAATACCTGGGATCAACCCGCCAATTTTACCCGCATTGACCGAGCGCAACCTCAGTGGAACTTCCGCCTGGTCCACAACCTGGCAACCCACCTGAAATATCAAGAGGCCGTTGATGACATCCAACAGGTGTTGGAGCCAGCTGAGAATGGATTCCTCGCCATTCAACCGGATATCGAGAGCGCTGCCGTCCGCCTATGCCAGAAGCAGGGCCCCCAGCGCGTGGCAGCGGAGGAGTTCCTCAACGAGTACGCGCGACAGTGCATGGCTCAAGTGGGCGAGGCATACCACGGCCTGGTGGATTACCTGATGTTCCAATATCTAGTCGGACAACCCGAGATGGCAGCGCCAACGCTTCCAAGAATCCCGGCCCCGTCCGTTCCCAAACGACGTTGAACGATGTCGCGCCAGTTTCAAGAGCCCGTGACAAAACCGAGCTCTTGTCAAAGGTAACCGTTCACGGGCAAAAGACTGATGTCCGCGGGCGTTCGCACGTCCGTTGCACATATTGAGGAAAGGCTTTTCTAGGCGCGAATGCCACGGGCTTGTCCCGTGGTCCGTTACGTTCCACGCTACCGACGGGCAGGAATGGTGTGTCTGGCCGGTTTGTAGCAGCGAGCGTGAACCACCACGGGACAAGCCCCGTGGCATCACACTTTTTTGCAATCCTGGGGTTAACTTTGATTTGGCCACATGATCGCGCGATTCAGTCTTGCCCCCTTTTTCTGTCCTTATCTGGTATCAACCGTCGTGCCTCCCCCGGATCCGGGTAGGTGCCGTAGAATCGCTTGATGAAGTGGCGTCGGCGGCTGGCGTGTACATGGCGTTCCCACCCCCAGCGTCGCAGCAATCGATCGGAGATCCGCGGATTACTCACCTCACATACAATCGCGTCCGACTGTTTGATACGGGCGATTTCGTCCAGCACAACCAGGGCGCCGCGGAAGGTCCGGAACGACGCGTATCGGCTGGAAACGACGTACCTGAGCGCGAGAAAATTACGGTGTTGAAAGGGTTGATTGTAATAGAGCCAGCAGCGGTTTCCGGACGCCCGATCGTGAAACCAAGTGCCCAACAGCACGATCTCGGGGACTGAACTCAGTTTGGGCCAGGGGCGCAGGAGAATTCTCTGGAGCCGCTCGTCTTCAATGCAAATCACCCCATACGCCCGACGCCGCAAAACCTTCGCGTCCTGTTGTGGATCATGGACGGATTGGAAGAAAAACATCTACTTTACACGATCACGAAAACGACACACGTGGAATCAAAAACCCCTGACAAAACCATGTCGGTCGGCTCGTTCCCAAACCCCTAACCCCTGGCACGGGGCCGGTGTAGCTAACACAACGCTTTGTGTTCACGGGTCGAACCAAAGTGGCGTTGTACCGCGACGTATTGCCGGGACACCCCCCGGCACGCGACGGGATGGATCCGCTTGGCGTTTGTCTCGCCGTTGCCAGGTGGCGGTATACCTGCCTCTTTTCCCATGAGCCCGCTTCAGGCCCAGCCGAAAACGGCGTCTCGAAAGATACGCCACCCCCACAATAGCCCTCCCATCAAGACGAGGCAGCACGCAAGGACTCCGGGGATAAACCAGCCGAGCGAAAACATGGGACGGGCCCAATGGGTCCAGATGGAATCCCAGAACAAGACCACAATCAAGGTGGCGAAACAGAGGTAGGGTCCAAAGGCAATCCGCCGATCACCGGTCAATAGCCGCTGCGCAAGCGCAACGACCACGGCGGTCACGGGGGCCAGGAAGAAAATCAAAAAAGCGGCCTGCCAGCCGAGGAACGCGCCGATCATCGCCATCAGCGTCACATCCCCGAATCCCATGGCTTCCACGCGGAGCGCGTGCCCGCCAATAATCCGCACCGCCCAAATCAATCCCCCTCCAAAACACATGCCGACAATGGCGGTCAATAGACTCTGCCACCGCAACTCATTACCGGCCGCCGGCCCCCACCACCACGTGGCCAGCGTGGCCGCCAAAAGCAGCCCGGCGCAGCCGCAGGGAAGTCGCCAAGTGCCGTGTCGCACGATACTGGCAACCATGTATCGCACCGCTTTGACCACGCCATGCCGAACGGTCCACGTCTTGTGCATGATCGCAAAGCTCCAAGCCACGATTCCCAACAAGCCCACCCCTAGCCCCGCGTGGCCGCTCAGCCAGGCCGGCCAAGAATGAGGCCCTCCCAACCCGCCCGACCACTCGGGCGAAACCGTCGACGACGTCAGTACCACATGAGCCAACTCGACGGTGTTTGAACGAGACACGCAGTGTGTTGGCAAGAGAGACGCCGGCAAGGCAATCGCCACGATCAAGGCCACGACCGTTCCGCTGACCGTGATCTCGTCGGGAATCATCTGCTCATCGAAGTCGATGAAAGTAGCCACGACCATCAGTGAGACGAGGATGACGTGGCTGAAGTACTGGGCATGAACAGCCGCGGGGTCGGGACTTTCAATCCCGTCAATCGATGGCCACAGTATCAGCCGGTCCACCTCCAGCCAATAAAGCGCGCAGACGCCGATCCCCATTGCCAGCTCGAGCAACAGTGGTCTCACCCAATAGCCGCGGCCATGCCAAGGCGTTTCACGACGCAGCCCCCACCAGCCCACCACGGGCACGTAGTCGATCCCGCGTCGAGCGGGGGCATCAGGCAACGGGGGCGACCAGGGGCCGATCGGCCGACAATTCCACGCCAGCCGATAGATGCCGCGGTTCAACTGTCCGCCCAACGCCGCGCCCAGCAAGAACAACAGCGTCAGCCTCACTTCCATCGGTATGTCAAGGATGAAGTTCACCAGATCAAGTCTTTCTACACCGCCGACGGGAAACCATGACACGGTCCGCAAGCGGATTCCGCCTGTGTTGTCGGGCCTCGCATGCTACCACCACTCAATAAAGACCAAAGGGATCGAAAGGGCCGTAAGAACCAAAGGGACCCAGTGCGAGCGTGGCCACCCGGTCAACGGAACGCGGGCCTTGGGTCCAGGGAATCACGGCGTCCCCCCTGGGCCCAAGTCCTGGGAGACGTCGCCCACCGTCATGTCCTCATAACTTAGCCGCGCCCGTTGTCCGTTTCAGGGCTTTGCGCATCTCATCACCGGGTGGATTCTGGCCGGTAAAGAGTTTGAACTGCAGCGCCGCCTTGCAAATGAACAAGTCCACGCCGGTGACCACTCGACAACCTCGCTCACGCGCCTCTTTGATCAGCAGGGTCTGCTCCGGATTGTACACGACGTCGAGTACAATCCAGTTGCGTCTGATGTGTCCCACCGAATAGGGCGAGTCATCGACATTCGGGTGCATGCCGATGGGCGTACAGTTGATCAGCATGTCCGTTCTTACCGAATACCGGGCATCCCACCCAACCGCTTGACATTCGTAGTCCTGGGCCAATTCCTGGGCCCGTTGCAGGGTGCGCGAGGCGATCACGACATCCACGTTTGCGTGACGCAACCCGTGGATTATGGCCCGCGCGATGCTGCCCGCGCCCAAAACCAGAGCCCGTTTGCCGTGCAGTGCATCGTCCGAGGAAACGCCGCTTGCCTTGATCAATCCCACCACGGCGGCTCGGTAGTCCGTGTTGTATCCCAGCAGGGTATCGGGGGGACGCACCGCCACCGTATTCACCGCGTGAATGCGCTCCGCCGCCTTGTCCAGCTTCGACAACTTGGGAATAATCGACTCGCGATGGGGATGGGCCACCATCAAACCGGAAATATCGAGTTCACGGCAGTCCTGCAAGAACCCGGACAGATGCTCGCGCGGCACCCGGAACGGTACGCAGACCGAATGGATCTCCAGGGATCGAAAACCGGCATTGTGAACCACCGTGCTGGGGTTGTTCCCAATGGGGTCCGCAACCACCGCGTAGACCGCGGTGTCCGCCTTGAGGTGGTCGTATCCGTAGATCTCTTTCATTTGCTTAAAACTGAGTTGGCCTGGAGCTAGCGTCCGTTCGTGATGGAACGTCGCATAGGTGAACGGGGCGCCGAATTTCCCCGCCAGAATGCGCGAGGGAGCGCCGATTTCCCCCATGCAGATGCCCACCGTGGGAATGCGGCTGTTTTTCACCAGTTGCAACATCCGCACGTTATCGTGAGGGTCGTTGGCCATGGTGGCCATCTTGACGATATCGGCATCCTGCCGGCTCAGCCGTTCGTGAATCTCCTCGAGGTTTTCCGGAGTCTCGCGGAAATTGTGCATGCTCACAATCCGCTTCGTTTTTCCGTAACGGGGAATGGAGTCCGCGATATCCGACTCCAAATCGACGTATTCCACTTCATCCGCGATGGCCGAGCGGAGTACCATTAAACGTGACTCTTCACTCCCCTCCCATTTCCCCTGATCCTCGACACGACGACAGGTCGCAATCACCGGGCAGAGACGATCACGGAGCAACCGTTTTAAATTGATCTGGCGCCGTATATAGTCGAGCCGGATCTCGACCAATTGCGCGCCTTGTTCCACCAAATGGCGATGTTCCGCCATCACATGCTTGTGGCGGCCCCGGGCAATACTTACACAAATCATCAGCTGAATTATTTCATGCTCGAGAATGTAGACTGCAAATGGAAAGGAATCGTGGGAACACGCCGTCCCGTTTTTCGCCTTCCAAGCCACGAGTGCCCGTTTGTCTCCGTTCAAGCCGGATCATGCGAACTCTCGGATCATGACCGACAGCGGCACGAACGGCACCCACCTTACCAACGCTGCCCCCCCAAACACGAGCCCGTGACGTACCGTTGCATTGTGGCTTCCACGGGCTCGAAGGCCCATCGTACTTGAGGCAATGGAACACGACACCGACCGGCAGCGGTATCATTGTTCGACTAACGCCGGGCCTCACTCCTGCTCAAACCCGTTTGAATCGCTTCTCCAACTCTTCTTTCGTAAACAACAAAGCCGCCGGCCGTCCGTGCGGACAATGATGCGTATCGTGGAAACGGTGGCGTTGCTGGAGCAACGCGGTGACTTCGTCCGTTGAAAGCCGATCACCCGCTTTAACCGCCGCTTTACATGATATCATATGCAATAATTGGTCCAGCAGGTCGCTTCGGTCGGGCGATCCACCCTTCGCAACCAACTGTTCCACGACTTGCCGCAATACCTCCGCCGGCTTCAAATTGGCCAGCATCGCGGGATACGAGGATACCAACATGGTATCCCCGCCGAAGGCATCCACTTCGATCCCCAGCTGAGCCAACAGGTCGCGGGCTTCCAGTATGGTGGCCACTTCGTCGCCGGTTAATGTCACCGGCTCCGGCACCAATAACCGTTGGGACTCCAAAGCTCCTTTCAAAACTCGTTCACGCAATTGTTCGTACAGAATCCGTTCATGCAACGCATGCTGATCGATCACCACCAAACCATCTTCACTTTCAGCCACCAAATACCGATCGTGAATCTGCATGCCCGCGTGTTCCTGAGGTTCGGACCCCCCGGCGGACTGTTGATCGCTGGTTGGCGGTGCCGCCGCCCGCGCGTCGGAACGGGGCGCTGGCTCGGAACCAAATGGCCGAAAGGGAGGAACCGAAGCAGAAGGGTTCTTTACCGGCGGCGAAGCCGTCGACGAAGAATCCGACGGCGCCGTCTCACCACGCGCCCATTGCAGCGTTGCTTGCCGATGCTGCTGGGCCGCCTCGCGATCGTGTCCCTGAGCGGCGGCCCGCGGCGACGCTTCGTCCGTTGTCGCGCGAGCGGTCAAGTCCATCGTGAGGAACTTTTTCCTCAGCGTGCCAAGCAGCATGCTGTAGAGCCGATGGCCGTCGACGAAGCGAACTTCCAATTTGCCGGGGTGTACGTTCACATCAACCAATTCGGGAGATATGTCCAACCGCAGAAACGCGATCGGAAACCGGCCAGTCAACAACAGCCCCCGATACGCTTCACTCAACGCGTGCTGCAACGAACGATCACGTATGTGCCGGCCGTTCAGCAATACGTACTGCATCCGATTGTTGCCGCGACTGACACTGGGGTCCGCCACGTAGCCTCGCAAGCGAACCCCTTGCTGTTCCGATTCCACCCAAATCAAACTATCTCCCAAGTCCCGGCCAAAGAAGGCCGTGATTCGATCCAACCACCGATCGGCCGCCGGCAGGTCGTGTTGCACCCGGCCATTGTGCTGGATCTTCATGTGCAGTTCCGGATGGGCCAGTGCAATCCGGGTGAAGGCTTCGTTGGCGTGCCCGATCTCCGTCTGGGCGGTCCGCAGGAATTTGCGGCGTACCGGCGTGTTGAAGAACAGGTTTCGAACCTCAACGGTCGTCCCCACCGGACACCCGAGGGGACGTGCCTGTCCCACATCGCCGCCAGACACGTCCAGCTCCGCGCCAGCATCGGCGCCGCGAGCGCGACTGCGGATCACCAACTGACTCACCTCCGCGATCGAAGCCAGCGCTTCCCCCCGAAAACCCAAGGAGCCAACATGAGACAATTCATCCGCGTCCCGAATCTTGCTGGTCGCATGACTCGCGACCGCCAACGGTAACTGCTTCGACGGAATCCCCCGACCATCATCGCTGACCCGAATCAGCGCGGCCCCTCCCTTTTCAATCGACACGTCGATTTGACTGGCGCCGGCGTCAACCGAGTTTTCCAACAGTTCCTTCACAACGCTCGCCGGCCGTTCAATGACTTCTCCAGCCGCGATCTTGTTGACCACACTCGGCGGCAGCTTGCGGATGTCTCGGTCATCAGCGGTCATGAAAGCTTGTCCATTGAAATCCGTGTTCATCGTGGGGATACTCGCGGGGTAGCCGTTCACGGGCGCCGCTGCACAACTTGGACACGGGAGCCCGCATGGATGCCACGAGCTTGTTTGCGTGGTGGCTCACGCTCGCCGCTACAAACCGGCCAGACACGCCACTCCGCGTCGTTTAGCGTTGTTTGTTGTTCCGGCCGTGACTCGTTGTCCAGCGCCACTTCGATACTTGCCCACCCGAGCCCGTGCCGATGGACTTCACGATTATTGGGGGTTCCGGACTCAACTGAGGCCATACTTTTCGAGTTTGCGATAGAGTGTTCGGGCTCCAATATTCAAAATCCGAGCCGCTTCTTCCCGGTTGCCATTGGTCAATTTCAACGTCTCGCCAATCGCGTGTTTCTCATAGGTATCCAATGGCTGTCCAATCAAATGGTCCAAACCGCCGGACGCGGGCCCCTCTCGTGGCCGCGCATCCGCCAACTCGGGCGGCAAATCGTCGATGTCGAGCACCCCGTCGATATCCAAGACCACCATGGTTTCGACGGCGTTACGCAGTTGCCGCACGTTGCCAGGCCAATCAAAGCTGAAGAATCGCCGGCGCACGGCTGGTGAAAACCGTTCGGTGTTCTTGCGATGATGCTTGGCAAACTGTCGGCGGAAGTCCTCCATCAGCGGCACAATATCCTCGGGACGGCTTGCCAGAGGGGGCAAATCCACGGTGACCACCTTCAGGCGGTAATAGAGGTCTTCCCGAAAATCGCCGTTGGCAACGGCTTCCTCCAGGCTGCGATTGGTGGCTGAGAGGACGCGCACATTCACGTCAATCGGCTTATTGTCCCCGACGCGCGTAATCCGGTTCTCTTCGAGCACCCGTAACAACTTGGTCTGGGTCGCCCGCGGCATGTCTCCCACCTCGTCCAGAAAGAGCGTTCCGCCATTGGCGTACTCAAACGCCCCCACTCGGTCCGTCCGCGCGTCGGTAAACGCCCCTTTCAAGTGTCCAAACAGCTCGCTCTCAACCAGATTCTCCGCCACCGCCGCACAGTTGATGGGGAATAAGCGTTTGCCCTTTCGAGGGCTATTCTGATGGATCGCCTGAGCAATGAGTTCTTTCCCCGTACCACTTCCGCCGGTGATCAGCACCGTGGCATCGGTCGGGGCAATCCGGCGGACCCGATCCATGACCTGCTGCATTTGGCGACTACCGAAAACGATCCCTTCATACCCGAACCGCTCGTCCAGCCGCTGATTCAGCTCGAGATTATCCCGCCGCAGGCGAACCGCGTCCGCCGCTCGCTCAACCACCGCTCGCAAACGGCTCGGCGTGACCGGTTTCTCCAGGAAGATATACGCCCCCTGCTGCATCGCTTCCACCGCCTTCGGCACGGAGGCATGGCCGGTTACCATGACCACCTCGGCATCCGGAAGGTACTCGTTCGCCAAGCTAAGCAACTGCATGCCATCGACGTCATTCATGACCAGGTCCGTGATAATGACGTCAAACGAGTCCCGCTCAATGTGCTTGGCCCCTTCGGAGCCCGAGGTGGCGACGACGCAGACGTACCCCTCGCGATCCAAGCTTTCCGCCATGGCGGTCGCCATGGCCGGGTCGTTGTCGACAATCAAGATGCGAATTGGAACCGGGGAAGGTGATTTCGTTTTGGACATGCTTTGATGATACAGGAAACGTATCTATTAAGCCCTCTGAAGCACAATATATTTCAGGCGGTTGGATTCTTCGGGGTGGAAAGCGGGCCGACGCAAGCCGTCCTCCCGTTGGTCGGACTCGCGGCGGAGAAAGTCATCCGCGACCGGTATAATAGCCTCTATAGTAGCCTCGTTGGTGCACACGGTCTCCGCTCGCATTGGTTGCCTTCGGGCAACGGCGTCGTGTTGCGACGCTTGCTCGGCCCGTGCCACCCAACGCTGTTCTCAGATCCGCCGCGGGGTGGGAAACTCCAGGGTAAACTTCGTTCCCCACCCGACATCGCTTTGTACACTGATGCGACCCCCATGGGATTCGATGATCCGCCGCGCCGTGGGCAGGCCCAGGCCGGTCCCTCCATCTTTGGTGGAGTAGAACGCATCGAACATGTGCAAGGCGGTGTTCTCATCCATGCCGCTTCCCGTATCGATCAAATCCAACACCACCCCATTGGACATGCCACGCGTGATGACCGTCAACGTGCCACCGCCCGGCATCGCCTCGATCGCATTCTTGACCAAGTTCAGCAAGGCGGCATGGAACGTTTCCGTGTCCAACAAGATGCTCGGCAACTCGCTATCCAAATGGCGTGAAATGCGAATACCCGATTCCCGGGCCTGAACGGTGAACAACCGCAGCACCGACTCCACCTGGTCATTCAGATTGCCTGGTTCCAGATCGAGCGACTGGACACGAGCAAACTTCAGGAAATCGTTCAGCATCGCCTCCAGGCGAGTGCATTGGTCGTGGACGACGCCGAACTTCCCTCGCGCCCGTCGCTCGCGAGGGGTTTCCGCATCGGCAAAATCCTCGGCCAATAAATCCATGTTCATGCGGATAACGGCCAAAGGGTTCTTGATTTCGTGCGCCAGAGCACCTGTCAACGCCGCCAATTCCTGGTAATGCGAAACCAGATTGTCCAGCTGCTCTTGCGACCTTGCCCGCACATCCGTTGAACTCTCCGTCACCACACCAGACCCTCTATTGCAATCGGAGGCGTTGAAATCCAGGGCGTTTTGAAATCCACCGACGAAACTGCTCCATCCCTTCCCAGACCCTCACGAACCGAGGAGGCGTGCCAACGTGCTGATTCAGAAAAGTGAAACCGGAGGCACGCGGCGCCGCGTGCTCCGGCCTAACCGATTCCCGCCTTGGGCCCCGAGAAACAACGGGCCGATTTCACCGAGCCGTGGCCTCGAGCGTCCGGTCTCCACGGGGCGGCCAACCATCCGTCCACTTCGCCCCACGCCATGGCCTTCTCCTCACCGCGACCCCATCGTCGTGGCTTTCGCGGCAATCCGCCGGGACCGGTTCCCGCCGAGGCCCGCGGCTGGTCTATTCGCGGCGCCGACCGCGGTCCCCACCACGACCTCGCCGCCCCCGGTCCCGATCACTTCGCTCCGAGTGAGCGCCCTCCGGGGTTGAAGCCATTTCATCCTCCAATCCCAGTTCTTCCATCGCGCGCCGACGACTCAGTTTGACCCGATCGTGTTCATCGACATCGATGACCACCACCTTCATTTCGTCTCCTTCACGACAGACATCCCCCACGCTGCTCACATAGCCGCCGGAGAGTTCGCTAATGTGACAGAGTCCATCCCGGCCCGGCAAGATTTCCACGAAGGCGCCAAAATCCTTGACGCTGGTCACCCGCCCGTTATAGATTTTGCCGATTTGCACCGTCGCCGTGCACGCTTCGATCTGGGCCAGCGCTTGATCCACGTACTCCTTCCCCGTACCGGCGACCGTCACGCATCCCTCGTCGTCCACTTCGATGACCGTGCCCGTCGTCTCTTGAATCATGCGGATGTTCTTACCACCGGGACCGATCAGCGCGCCGATCTTTTCCGGATCAATGGAGGTCCGGATCAAACGCGGAGCCCATGGCGAAATATCATCCTTGGGCCGAGCAATGGTGGTCAGCATCTTCCGCAGAATCTCGATTCGGGCGTCCCGCGATTGCTCTACCGTGGCTCGAATGATGTCTTCGGAAATGCCGCTGATCTTCAAGTCGAGCTGAATGCCGGTAATCCCGTTCTGCGTCCCCGCGATCTTGAAGTCCATGTCTCCAAAATGGTCCTCATCGCCGAGAATGTCAGTCAGCAGGACGTAATTGTTCTCCGATTCCTTGACCAACCCGATGGAAATCCCGGCCACGGGATTGCTGATCGGGACACCGGCGGACATCAGACCGAGCGTGGCCCCGCAAACAGACGCCATGGATGAAGACCCGTTCGATTCCAAGATATCCGACACAATGCGAATCGTGTAGGGAAACTCATCAGGTTCCGGCAGCACCGGGTTAACACTCCGCTCGGCCAACGCGCCATGGCCAATTTCCCGGCGTCCCGGCCCGCGAATGGGACGGCACTCGCCCACCGAGAATGGCGGGAAGTTGTAGTCGAGCATGAATTTCTTGGAGTACTCGTCAACCAACCCATCCACCCGTTGTTCATCCCGGGTCGTGCCGAGCGTCACCGTGACCAGCGCCTGCGTCTCACCCCGTTGAAACACCGCCGAGCCATGGGTGCGCGGCAAGACATCCACCAAGCAGGTGAGGGGGCGGAGGTCCTTGTGGCCACGCCCGTCGGGACGCGTGCCCCGGAGTATCAAGTTCCGCATCACCGCCGCTTCCAAACGATGCCACGCCTCCCCCAATGCCGACTCACTAATCGCGTCCTCCGCCTCGGGATCCGGGATCATCTCGGAAACCACGCGTTCACGCAGGGCGCTGACCGCGTCCGCCCGGGCCTGTTTCCCTTCGGTCTGCTTCGCCTGTTCCAAGGCCTCGTAGTACTTCTCCTTGAGCTGATCAAACAGGCCATCGTCCTCGGGCGGGACGAACTCCACTTTCTCCACGTTCGCCTTTTCAAACAACTCGCGCTGCAAGGCAATGATGTCTCGGATGAGCCCGTGAGCATGCGTGATGGCCTCCACCATCACCTCTTCGGGCAACTCCCGGGCAAAGCCTTCAATCATCGCCACCGCCTCGTCGGTCCCCGAGACGATCATGTCCAATTCGCTGTACTCCAGCTCTTCGTGCGTGGGCAAGGCCACGAACTCCCCGTCAATCCGACCGAGTCGCACGCTGGCAATCGGTCCCATGAACGGTAAGGGCGACACCATCAGCGCCGCGCCAGTCCCATTCATCGCCAGGACATCGCCGTCGTTTTGGCGATCACTCGATAACACGAAGTTCTGGCACTGAACTTCATCCACGAACCCTTTGGGAAACAGCGGCCGCACCGGCCGGTCAATGAGCCGAGAGGTGAGCGTTTCCTTCATGCTGGGCCGCCCCTCCCGCTTGAGGAACCCCCCGGGAAACTTTCCCGCCGCGGCAAACCGTTCGCGGTAATCACACATCAGCGGGAAGAAATCAATGCCCGGTCGCGGCGGCCCGCTGGTCGCCGCGCTTAACACCACGGTGCCCCCATACTGCGTCAACACCGCGCCGGCCGCCTGTCGGGCCAACTGTCCGGTTTCCATCGAGAGAATGTGTCTGCCAATCTGCTTTTCTACACGTACCTTCACGTCCATTTTCCTAACATCGTTTGGGCCCTGACATAGACCGCCGGCGATCACCACCCCAGCGCGGACACGCCGGAAGCAAACAAGAAACGGCATCACCCCTCGGGCAAGCCTTGCTTCCAGCAAGAGAAAAACGATATACCGGTCGCGGATGACGTTGTCCGCCGCGAGTCCGACCAACGGGAGGACGGCTCGCGTCGGGCACCTTTCCATCCGGACAAATTCGACCGCCTGAAATATGCAACGACAGGCCCTGAAAAGCCGGACTCAAGGCGTCGTTCCAGCCGGGCCTATTTACGAATGCCCAACCGCCCAATCACAGCTAAGTACCGTTGCGGATCAACCCGCCGGACATAGTCCAATAGACGGCGACGACGCCCCACCAACGCCAGCAGTCCGCGGCGACTCGCGAAATCCTTCGGGTGGGCTCGCATGTGCTCCGTGAGACCGTTGATTCGGGTCGTCAGGATGGCAATCTGCACTTCCGGAGACCCCGTATCGTCGTCGTCGTGCCGATATTCCTGAATAATCTCTTGCTTCCGCTCTTTCGTAATCGTCATTTGCTACCGTCGTTCCTCTGCTCGCGTTTGGCACCGCTTACTTCCAGCGCCAATACCAACGTTTTCTAAAACCCCCGTGTCCGTCAGGACTGTCCCTACATACAACTACTACCTACACATCCAATAACATAAGTCCATCGACCATGACACCCAATTTAGCGACAATCCCGCAATTTGCAACCGCAAATCCCGCATCCGCCCGCAACCGC
>JBNJEM010000117.1:0-14904 GCA_051745935.1 Planctomycetota bacterium | reverse complement strand
CATACGTGGGCGGATGACTTTGTCCGCCGCGAGTCCGACCAACGGGAGGACGGCTTGCGTCGGGCAGCTTTCCATCCGGACAAATCCGACCGCCTGAAACATACGTGGGCGGATGACTTTGTCCGCCGCGAGTCCGACCAACGGGAGGACGGCTTGCGTCGGGCAGCTTTCCATCCGGACAAATCCGACCGCCTGAAATATACTTTGGTGAGCCGCCATGAATTCCCACTCATCGTGCCCATCCTTTCTTCCTTTCAGCCACCGTGCCCCTGCCGCGACTCGTCGCGATCGCCTTCATCCCACACATCCGGCATCTCGTCATGGGCAACCAGTTCAGCCAGTCCCGCCGCGGCGAATTCCTGCCCCGATACGTAGCTGCCGGGTCGCATCCAGCGGACCAATTCCTCGTATGGCAGTCCCAGCAGATCCGCTAACAAGTGATCCATATCCCGCTCCAGTTCACCGAAATGCCGCGCCCATTCCGTTGCCTCGGCCAACCGCACATGTTCTTCACTTTGCCATTTCATGGGGTGAAACAACAACACGCTATAGCGGGTGACCAGTCGGCGCGTACAAGCAGCAAACGGCCACAGCGCCGCTGAGGAACACTCACCCGTCACAACCCCCGTGACCCGCAAACGACGCAAACGTATCAGGTTCATCAGTGAAATGGCAGTATAGGCACTGCCACCCGGAGAATTGATGTACAGGATACACGCGGAGCCTCCGGGAACCCCCAGCAGTTTGTCCGATATATCCACATCATTTTCGGACAAATCCCCCACCAAAGCCAGTTCCAGTGGCCCACCCTCCCCATCGCTCGACTCATTCTGCTTCCGATCGCTCATCGTTGTACCACTTACCGGATCAACACCCAAGAAAAAGACTTGCTCCCACCAGCACTGGTATATCCGCTCCCCTGCACCAGGGCAACCAGGGCTAGCTGGCCGCCTGGACGGCGTGAGTACAGGGGGAAGCGGGGTGTTCAATCCGGTGGCGTTAGCCCATGTGCCGCCAGCATTCCAGCAGTCCGCGGTGGGGCGCCGAATCGCGTTGATCGAGCCGGCCTCCTCCAGCGCTGATGTCCCCCGAAGGGACAAGGATTCTTCACATGTCGCGAATCGGTTGTATAATTGAAGTTATCGAAGTTCGCATTGTACCTCACCACTGAATCGGATCGCAGCCAATCTAGTGCTCTTGTCTTCGCTGATGGCATGCAAGTTCACATGCTCGCCGCACGATTTTGGGGACAATTCTGGCAGCGCGAATTGTACGTGTACGGCAGGCAGTGATTCGTTTTGGAGAGGGGCCCGGGTCGTTTTTCAAGTATCGCGCGCGAGTTTTTCCATGGGAATCAAGTTTCGCTGCCACGGGTGTGACAATAAACTGCATGTCAAAGCGTTCCTGGCCGGCAAAAAGGGGGTTTGCCCTCATTGCGGCGCCAAGGTGCGCATACCGCTGGGGGATGAGCACAATAGCAATCGGGGGGGGCGGGCGTCGAGCCATGCCGACAACAACAAGAAGTCCGCTCGGGCGGCGGCTGCCGTCGAGTCCGAGTCGAACCAGGCCGTGCATACGGCTAGTTCGACGGCGAAGGATCAGGTAACGTCCGCGTCCGCCGAGCCGGCCGCCGAGCAAAACGATGCGATCTCCGAGGTGCCCGAAGCCGTGTGGTATGTCCGGCCGCCCAGCGGCGGCCAATATGGTCCAGCGGATGGGGAGATCATGCGACGCTGGCTCAATGAAGGGCGGATAAGCGCGGATTCACTGGTGTGGCGGGAGGGGTGGAGCGATTGGAGGACAGGGGATTCGGTGTTTCCGTCGCTGCGAGGGGACCCCCGCGGCGCGGACGTTCCGGTGAGCGAAGTGGCGGCGGCATCCAGGGAATCTCAACAGGGAGAGTTTGTTTTGGGCGATGGCAACGCGGCCACGAGTCGTGCCAGGCCACGTCTCCCATCCAAATCGCATGGCCTGGGGGTGGCGGTCGTCGTCACGTTGTCAATCGTGTGCCTGGTTCTGCTCGTCGGCCTATGGATTGTGTTGAATTGATCGTTCGAAGCCGCCGAAAGAACGGGTCGATGTGTTCGTGCGCGGAAACATTATAGTCTTAGGGCGTAACAGGCGCGCACGGTGCGCGCATCCTTGACGTGAGCGACCAACGGGAGCGCACCGGCCCTGTGCGGTGTCCCTATTTGGTTGGCGGCCCTACCGCCTTGGGGATGGAAAACACGCATTATGATCGTGGGTGTGCCAAGGGAAATCAAACGGGATGAATATCGGGTGGCGATGTTGCCCGTCGGCGTGGAAGAAATGCTTCGGGCCGGACACACCGTGTTGGTGGAGGCCGGCGCCGGCGTGGGCTCGGGGCTATCCGATCACGAGTATTTGCGGGCGGGGGCCGAACTGGTCTCATCGGCTTCCGAGATTTTCGCCCGAGCGGACATGATTGTCAAAGTCAAAGAGCCCCAGGAATCCGAGTGGTCAATGCTCCGGGGCGGACAGGTGCTCTTCACCTTTTTTCATTTCGCCGCCAGCCGGGAATTGACCGCCGCCATGCTTGAATCCGGCGCAACCTGTGTCGCGTACGAAACACTCAGGGATGAGCACTGCCATCTACCGCTCTTGACGCCCATGAGCGAAGTGGCGGGACGCATGAGTATTCAGGAGGGCGCCAAGTACCTGGAACGGCCGCAAATGGGCCGGGGGATCCTCTTGGGTGGCGTCCCGGGCGTGGCACCGGCGCACATTACCATTCTGGGCGGAGGAATCGTGGGAGCCAACGCGGCGAAGATCGCCGCCGGATTCCAGGCGGACGTCACCATCCTGGATATCAACCTGGACCGCCTCCGATACTTGGATGACATCATGCCCGCCAACGTTAACGTATTGTTTAGTGACCGGCACATCATCCGCGGAGAACTTCACCTTTCCGATCTAGTCATCGGGTCGGTGTTGATTCCGGGCGCCAAAGCGCCCTGCCTGATTGGTCGGGAAGAGTTGAAAATCATGAAGGCGGGCAGTGTCATCATTGACGTGGCCATTGATCAAGGGGGCAGCGTCGAGACCAGTCACCCCACGACCCACAGCGCCCCGACGTTCATTGAAGAAGACGTCGTCCACTATTGCGTGACCAACATGCCCGGCGCGGTGGGACGAACCAGCACGTTCGCGCTCTGCAACGCGACCTTGCCCTGGGCTTTGCGAATGGCCAACTTGGGCGTGAAACGCGCGGCGAAGGCATATGCCGAGATTTCAACCGCCGTGAACATTCACGAGGGACGCGTCACGAACGAGGCGGTCGCCAGGACATTCCAATTGGACCATTCGCCGTTGGACACTGAATGACCAAGGGTGATTTCGAACCTTTGAGTTTTTTTGCAATGGTGGGAGTTAAGATATGAGTAAAACGGCTAAGCCGTTGGTCGGAATTGTCATGGGCAGTGACAGCGACTGGCCAAAAATCAAAGCAGCCAAAACGGCGTTGGATGAATTTGGCGTGGCCTGTGAAGTGCGTGTCATGAGCGCCCATCGCACCCCCGCGCTGGTCCAGGACTATGCCACGACCGCCCGTCAACGAGGACTGCGAGTCATCATCGCGGCGGCGGGAGGCGCGGCTCACCTGGCTGGCGTCGTCGCCGCCCACACGACGATTCCCGTCCTTGGCCTGCCCGTGCCCACTCGCGAACTGGGTGGTCTCGACTCGCTGCTCTCCACGGTCCAAATGCCGGGCGACGTACCGGTCGCGACCATGGCGGTCGGAATGGGAGGCCCGCGCAATGCCGGGCTCTTCGCCGTCCAGATTCTCGCAACGTACGATGAGACGCTGGCGGAAAAGCTCGCTGAATTCAAGCGGGGGTTGCAGGAAAAGGTCGCGGCCAAGAATGCTCGTCTTCAGGAAACGGTCCAGAACGATGACGGCCAATGAAAAATGGGAAACACTTCGTTGGGACGGGGACACCAACGGGCATCTGTGGCTGATCGACCAGACACGTCTGCCCACCGAAATGCAGGCGTGTTGCTGCAATACGGTGGAAGACGTCTGGGATGCGATCAAGAGCCTGAAAGTGCGTGGGGCGCCCGCCATCGGTCTGGCGGCCGCCTATGGCGTCGTGATCGGGGTTCGGCAAGCCAACGCCACCGACGCCGCCGCGCTCGCCAAGTCGCTCGACGACGTGGTCGAGTACTTGGGGACGAGCCGCCCGACGGCCGTGAATCTGTTCTGGGCACTGGAACGCATGGCTCGGCGTGGCCGATCATTGCTGGGTAAAGCGTCTCCAGCCGAGATGCTCGCCGCGCTGCTCAAGCAAGCTCGAACATTGCACGAAGAGGACCGGTCCATTTGCCGGGCGATTGGACGCCACGGCGCGCCGCTGTTTTGCGATGGCATGGGGGTATTAACCCATTGCAATGCCGGAGGGCTGGCAGCGTCCGAATACGGCACCGCCCTGGCCGCGTTGTACGCCGCCCAGGACGAAGGGAAACGGCTGCGCGTCTACGTGGATGAAACTCGCCCACTCCTGCAAGGTGCTCGCCTCACGGCCTGGGAACTCATGCAACGTGGCCTCGATACCACCCTGATTTGTGACTCCATGGCCGCTCAAGTCATGCGCGAGGGACGGATTGACGCCGTGATCACCGGCGCCGATCGGATTGCCGCGAATGGGGACACGGCGAACAAAATCGGCACCTATGGCTTGGCCATTCTGGCACGGGCGCACCATATCCCATTGTACGTCGCCGCCCCCCAGTCCACATTCGACCTTTCCCTGGACCATGGCGACCAAATATCAATCGAAGAACGGGACCCCGGCGAGATCACGCATGGGCTGGGAAAACAAACGGCTCCGGACAACGTGAAAGTCTACAACCCCGCGTTTGACGTCACCCGCGCCGAACTCATTACCGCGCTGATTACCGAACGCGGCGTCATAAAACCCGTTACCGCGAAGGCGATCCATGACGCGATCGGAAACCGGTAACGACGCATGGCCCGACCCGGTAACCATCGTCGCTCGCATCCATGAATATACCGGTCGCGGATGGCTTGCTCCGCCGCGAGTCCGACCAACGGGAGGACGGCTTGCGCCGGGCAGCTTTCCACCCGGAAGAATCCAACCGCCTGAAAGATAGCAGCGCCAGCTTGCCAACGTCCGGGCTTTTCACCAGGCCACCCCAGCGTCGGGGCGCCGTGCTCGCCGGAAGCGGACACAGCGCCCAGGACACCTTGGGGGGATCGGGACCGGAACGAATGGAAGAGGCGCGGAAATCCAGACGGTTTACATGTCGTAATAGAGACAGAACTCGTAGGGATGCGGCCTCAATCGCATGGCTTTGACTTCGTTCTCCATCTTGTAGTCGACCCACGTCGAAACAACGTCTTCGGTAAAGACGTCACCGCGAAGAAGGAAATCGTGGTCCACTCTCAGGGCCTCCAACGCGCCATGCAGGGAAGCCGGCGTCTTGGAAATGGACTTGGCCTCTTCCGGCGGCAGGTCGTAGATATCCTTGTCCAATGGTTCGCCGGGATTGATCTTATTCTGAATCCCGTCGATGGCCGCCATCAACAACGCCGAAAACGCCAGATACGGGTTGCAGCTCGGGTCCGGGCAGCGAAATTCGAGACGTTTTGCCTGGGGGCTTGGACTGTACATCGGAATGCGGATCGCGGCCGACCGGTTGCGCTGCGAATAAGCCAGGTTCACCGGCGCCTCGAAACCGGGCACCAATCGCTTGTAGCTGTTGGTCGTCGGGTTGGTGAAGGCCAGAATCGCGGGGGCGTGAGCGAGGATGCCACCGATCGCGTTGAGTGCCAGTTCACTCATTCCCGCATAGCCGCTGCCGGCGAATAACGGTTCGCCGCCTTTCCACAGCGAAATATGCGTGTGCATGCCTGACCCGTTGTCACTGAAAATCGGCTTGGGCATGAACGTAACCGACTTGTTGTGACGGGTCGCGACGTTCTTGGTGATGTACTTGTACATCAACAGATGATCCGCACAGTGCACCAGACTGTTGAACTTCAAGTCAATCTCGGCTTGACCGGCTGTCCCCACCTCGTGGTGCTGGCACTCAACATCCAAGCCACAGTCGATCATCGTTTGCATCATCTCGTTGCGCAGATCCATCATCTGATCGGCCGGAGGAACCGGAAAATACCCTTCCTTATGGCGCAACTTGTACCCGAGGTTGGGATTCTCGACACGTCCCCGGTTCCACTGGCCTTCGATACTATCAATATGATAGTACCCCTCATGCTCTCTTTGGTCGAAACGAATGTCGTCAAACACGAAGAATTCGGCTTCGGGACCAAAGAATGCCGTGTCCGCGATCCCCGTACTTCTGAGATGATTGACGGCCTTCCGCGCTACGTTGCGCGGGTCACGGCTGTAGTCCTCGCGGGTAATCGGATCCTGGATGTTGCAGATGATGACCACCGTGGGAAGCTCGGTGAACGGGTCCAAAAACGCGGTTTCCGGCTGGGGGACCACCAACATGTCACTTTCGTGAATCCCCTGCCAACCGCGGATACTTGAGCCGTCAAACCCGAGTCCATCTTCAAAAACATCTTCATCCAACTTGCTCACCGGGATTGTGAAATGCTGCCACAATCCCGGAAAATCCATAAACCTTAAGTCGACCGCTTTGACATCCTTCTCTCGACACAGAGCTAATACTTCTTTTGGCGTCACCTTGTCTCCCTTTTCTCTAACGAACCGCATTAACCAATCACCATACGCTCACCCCGAACCGCCGTCCGCTGGTTCCATGACATCGGAACCATGCAAACGCACACCCCGGAACACTTGCCCGCGCGCCGCTCCACCGAATGCGCGCCGGGTTGGGCCGGCCCACGCCATCAATCGCGTGCCTCTCCGCCGAGCCGTGAACCTTTTCGAAACCGCCCACGGCGCGTGCCGCGAAATCGACTTCGCATCACCCCGCTCTCACAGCGACCACGGCCCCGGCGAACAGACGCGGCTGATGCGGTTCGTGGTAACGCAAGGCGAGTGCCAACGGGAAACCACCGCGCCCGGACAAAACTCGTTAATCTCTTCACT
Source organism: Planctomycetota bacterium (assembly GCA_051745935.1). Lineage (GTDB taxonomy): Bacteria > Planctomycetota > Planctomycetia > Pirellulales > Pirellulaceae > JBNJEM01. Next base: position 7,846 of record JBNJEM010000117.1, on the reverse strand, counting down.
ACAACAACTTACGTCTTTTTTTACCCGTTCTGGAATTTAAACAATATCGTGAAAACATGCGCGCCACGCAGGCACGCTCTGCATGCTTACTGGGCAAGGGCGGTGTCCGAGCAGGGTTTCACGGACGCCACGATCGGGACCGCCAGGGGGCGAGCCGACGTACCGGTGCGAAGCTGAGCGATGAAAACTCGAAGTCCCTGCAGCACCCTGTCACGCCTCTCCAGAAGTGCGAATGGCGGTCCGTTTACGCCAACCGACCGCGAGGGCGAGGAATGAGGGCACCAAGAGAGAACGTACCACGAACGTGTCCAGCAGGACGCCAACGGCCAATGCGAACCCCATTTCAACAATGCTTCGCAGGGCCCCGTAAGGTGGGGACATGGATTCGGGCAGGAAGGGAAGCAGCGAGCCCCACGCGCCACTGGTCATGGAAAAAAACGTACCGGCCATGATGATGCCACAACTGGTGATGATACCACCGGTTCGGACCACGGCCCGCCGCAATCCCGCGTAAGGGCCCAGCCGCCCCTGTTCTTCAAATACGCGAGTGGTTAGATAGAGATTGTAGTCCTGCCCCACGGCAACAAGGATCACGAACAAGAATAAGGGAACTTTCCAGTCCAGGCCTTGATACGAGTCTCCGTAGGCGATGGAGAAGAACAGCGTGGTAATGCCCATGGTGATGTAATAGCTGAAAAGCACGGTCGCCATCAGATAGAGACAAACCGTGGGTTGTCTAACGGCCGCCGCCCCCACCTGGCCTCCACTTCCAACCCGGCCCTGGTGAGCGGACCCCTGAATGGGTGACCTAGGCCTTTTAAGTATGCCCAACAAGACGGCCAGGACAACGAGGACGACCAGGATTTTGATGCGGATATTGTCCCGGCGCGTGACCGCCCGCAAGTCTCGGATTCCGGCCGTGGTTCCGGTCAGGGCATATTCGGCGCCGGACCAAAACGCGTCCGCCCGCTGGGTCAGTGCCTGTAATTTGTCTTCGATGCGATCAACCACCTGGATCGCGTCGAGCGAGAACGGGTTATGTTTCAGGATCACTTCGAAACGGGCCACGTCACCCGCTAATTCAGGCGACTGAGCCACGAAGATCTCCCTGGTGCGCGGGTGGGCGCGGAGCATGCGTAGCCGCCGGCCCCGGGAACTGAGAATGCCTGGCTTCTCGCCCGGGGCATAGTCGCCCAATGGATCTTCCATGCTGCGAACGGTTTGGACACCCGGCAGATGAAGCTGGTCGGACAGACCACGGATTCGTGCACGCCCCTCCGTCGATTGGAACCTCGCCTGTTCCTTCTTCACCAACACGGTCACCGGCCCACTTTCCCCCACCGGGAAGTGAGGGCGCAGGGCTTCGACCCCTTGCTTGCTGGGACACTGTGGCGGCAGTCCACTCAAGAAATCATAGGTCACATCCCGCCCATGCACGACGCCATAAACGGCCAACGGGGACAGCGCGAGTACGGAGACGACCAACACGGAGCCGGGGCGCCGCACTAGGGAGCGGGCGATGAAGTGCCACATGGCGGCCCCGCCTGGCCGGGCATCGCGTCCCGGACGAACGCCGTGCTGGCTGGCGGTTGAACCACGGCGCCCGCCCCCGACGCCAAACGGCCAGAACAATACGGGGCCCAACCCCGTCATGATGGCCGGAGTGAGTGTCGTGCATGTCAACAGAGTGACCGCAAGGCACAATGCGATGACCGGGCCACTATAGCGAAACTTGCCAAACTCGGCAAAGAACATCATGCTCAACCCCAAGACGGTGGTCAGAGCACTGGCCAACAGCGCGTGGCCGACCTTGGCCAAGGCGGCCGAGACAGCCGCGTCGTGCGCCAGGCCGGCTTCGAGTTCCTCCTTGTAACGCGCGATGAGGAACAGGCAGTAGTCCGTGCCGGCCCCGAAGAGAATCACAACGACGAAGATTCTCGTGGTTGAGAAAACCTTGAGCGTCCACCACCCGAAGCCGGGGACCGATGACAGTTGCGTTAACAGGGCCACCAATCCGGTCGAGACGACCAGCGACACCAGGATCGTCACGACGGGCAGCACAACGAGGAGTGGCGAGCGATAGACGAAGGCCAAGATAAGCACGACCAGGACCACGGTGAACAGTTCCGTGTGCTTAATGCTGCTGGCCGCCGTGCGCAACAGGTCAGCCCCCACCGCCGCGGAACCCGATTGGACGACCGACAAACCGCGTTCCGTCCACTGGTCAATATCTTTCCGCACGGGCGCCAATTCGGCTTCGATCCGCTCCACGACCGCGATATTGTCAACGGCCATGAATTCGCTGGTGAGCTGCAATACCACGAGCCGAACACAGTGGTCCCGGCTCACCAACTTGTCCCCAAAAAAGTCCTCCCGCCACGTCCACACATCAATCAGAGGAAGCGTGGCCGCCCCCTTGGGCAGGACGTGATCGCCGGCATCCGACAAGCGAGGGTTGAGTTTTCCGGCCAGGGATCGGTCTTCAAGGGCCGCTTCGGCGTTGCCGGTGAGCGAGTTCAACAGGGCCCGATTATGATAGATTTCCGCCAATCGCGGCGGTTCAGCCGCCGCCACCGCCGGATTGGCCTCAATCCGCTCTCCCCAATTCGCCGCCAGTCTCTCGTCCAGCGACAGGGCTTCCTCCAGGGCGTCGCCCGCCTGCTCGACGGCCCGCGAGAATTCCGCATGCACGTCGTCGGCCAAGCCACGCTGTCCGTCTCGCCGCAACCTCGTCTCCTTGCCTTTCAGCTCCCGAGCTCGGGCTAACCGCGCCGCGGCCAACAAATTCTTGAGTCGGCGGGCCACATCATAGGCCACATCAATGTCACGCCGGGTCATCGCCGCGTGCCGACGTGCAATCGCCACGACCACCTGACTGCGACCCCGTTGTCGCGGAAAAGCCTCGGTCATCCACCGTTCGCCCACCACGCTCGGCATATCGCCGGGCAGATAGGCAAAGTCGCCGTCGTGCGTGATGTTTTCCCACCGGGGCGCCGTTACACGCACGATGCCGACCGCGGCAAGCCAAATCGCCACAACCAACATCCAACGGTGCGTGACTAAGTGAGCCAGGCGAAAAAACATGATCCTAAGGCTTTTGTTATGGCTTCCAAGCGTGAACGGGACGAACCTCACACGCGGGGCGCCCGCTCGACGACCATGTCACCGGGGCCCGGCAGCGGTGTAGTTTGTCGATTTCCGAGCGACATCCAGCGCCATTTCCAACGTCGAATCAGCCTCGTCGGCGGGTATCTCGGCCCCCTCCGTGGGACGAGCCACGACGTGGCGTGCTTCCTCTTCCACCACAATATCGGGAACCACGCCCCCATGGCTGATCTCTCGACCGCTGGGCGAGCAAAACTTGGCGGTTGTAACCCGAATCCCCGCCTTGTATTGACTCAGCGGAAAGATCCCCTGCACGCTTCCTTTCCCATAACTTCTCTGGCCCACCACCGTGCCTCGCCGTTGGTCATGGATGGCTCCCGCGAAAATCTCACTCGCACTGGCCGAGTCATGATCAATGAGCACGATCAACGGAATCCGCCAAGTGCCTACTTCGTGTGCTCGATAATCAAAATCTTCCCGCCCATTTCGACCGCGAGTTGACACGATGGCTCCGTCTGTCAAAAACTTGTCAGCCACTTCCACCGAAGCGTTCAGAAGTCCTCCCGGGTTCCCCCGGACATCCACGATCAGCGAACGCATGCCCTGCCGTTGAAGCTTCCACAAGGCACTGTCCACGTCCCGGCTCGTGCTCTTCTGAAAACTCGCGATTTTCAGATACGCCACGCCGTCCGCCTCGTCAAGCATCTTCACGTCCTGGACACTTGGAACCTCGACGCGACGTCGTTGTATCCGTTCACGCCGCGCAGTCCCGTCCGGTGAACGAATCACAAGCTCCACGTCACTGAGCGCGGGCCCTTTCAACATATCCGCCGCCGTGTCCGTCGAAACTTCGCGCGTCGTCTTGCCATCCACCTCGATGATTCGATCCCGCGGCGCGATTCCCGCTTCCTCGGCTGGGCCCCCTGGAATCACGTCGACGATCAGTAGGTCATCGTCCTCCGTCTTCAGTTCGATCCCCAACCCCACGAAACTCCCTTCGATCTGGGAAAAGACCTCGTCCAGCTGCTCACCCGTGAGATATGAAGAATACTGATCAAGCGAGTGGACGGCGGCACAGGTAAATTCCAGAACGGCGGCCTGGGGGGAAACCGAGAGGTCCCGGACAGCGATTGGAGTAATCGACGCGATAACCTCTTGGGCCTGAAGGCGACTTTGTATCCGGTTCCCATCCAGGATCCGCTCAACATCCTGCGTGAACCGGTCGCTCACCTCCGCCGAAACCGGTTGCGGGAAACGATTAACAAATGCCGGTTCGGACGGGGCAATTCTCAGGTTAAGCACGCCTCGAGCGACCAACTCATCCCACGCGGGGGTGCTGACGTGATAGGTGTCGATTTTCAAAAGAACCTCCGAAAGCAGATCCTGCGCCTCCTGCTCACTCAGCTTCCGGACTGACTCCACAAAGCTGGAATCCGAGTACCGCCGGGCCACGTCCATGTGCGTCCGAGCCACCGCGAGCCGGTGTCGCAACTCGCGCCACTCCGGGTGACCGCGCAACGCGTCCTGGTAGTGATCCAGCGCGTCCCGCCATCGCCGCTCCTCCTCCATCAACTTGCCCTGACGCAAAACGCCTTCCAGCGTCTCCTGATTCGCCACGGCGGCGGCGGGGATCCGAACTTGCGCTGGGGCCGGCGCCGATTTCAAACAGATGCCAACGAGCAGTGTCAGCCAGATCCATTTGCGCCCGAGGGAAAAAGCAATTCGCATAGTGTCGATCCATCGTAGCTCGGCGGGAAGGTACGAAACAAACAGGCCACCGCGGGGCATTACTGGGCGTGCTTGGTGAAACCCACACGCCCTCATGCGCTCCACGCGAACGCCCGGCTCGTACCGATGTAGGTAAGGCTGGCCGACCACGGAGAGAACGGAGCGTCGACCACTTAGAATATAAAACCCGTTTTGCCCCTGGTCAAAAAAACAAGCGGCGAACTCGCCGACACGTCTGGCCTAACCCTTACAGATGGACCATGACGGTCTCTTTAGAGTGGTTGGCCGTGTTATATCGCTCTCCGACCACCGGCACGACCCACCACCCACGACGCGTTCCGCTCATTCGCGCTTCCAGCCGCGCGAGGCCCGTCCTGAGCCGCTCTCTTTAGTTGGGCGTCGCAAAATCATACGCACGACCATCGTGGCGGTCAAATCGTGGTGCCCGATTGACGCGCCCTCGCCCGCGCCCGAAGCTAGATGGCGGCAAGGGACTTAGCATCAGGTGAAGATTTCCCAATCATACAGGAGCCAGGTCATGAAACGACGTAGCTTCCTCAAGGCAGCGGCGGCTTCGGGCGCTACTGCGATTCTCCCGGTGGGAACGCCAACCGCCCGGGCGAAACAACCGGCGAGTTTCCTGGAGGAGAGAAACTCCGGGCGCATGCTTTTTCCGCGTCCCCACGATGGCGTGGCGTTGGGGATATCGCCGCCCGGCCTGGCGTGGCTGCCCTGCCCTTCCGCCGCGAGCTACCGGGTTGAGGTATTCAAGGAAGATGGGCAACGCCTCTACAGTCAAAACGCGGGGCAGTCCCCCGTGCATTGCCCCGACGAGGTATTCCCCGCCGGTACGTATGCATGGGACGTGGTGGCGCTGGATGAAAATGGAAACGGGATGGCTCGGCGAGGAAGGCAATCGTTCACGATCCGAGAAAACGCGGTAGCGCTGCCTTGGATTGAGCCGGCGGATCTTCTCAGCCGCGTTCCCGCGGAACACCCTCGCATCCTGTACCCAAAATCCAATTTGGACGCCGTCCGGTCGACCCTGTCGTCCACGCGCGCAACATCCTGGGATGCCTGCAAAGCCGCCGCCGAACGCGCGTTGACCAAGGGCGTTCCCGAATACCCGACCTACCACCAGATCGAAGATCCCGTCACGCGGCGGTTGGAATACAAAAAGTACTTCGGCTATTTTCGCGGGTACGTCAACGGCGCGTTAATGGACCTGGCTCTGGCCTACCTCATGACACGCCAAGAAAAGTATGCCGACGCCGCCAAGAAAATCCTGCTCGAAATCACCGCCTGGCCCACCGATGATGATGATGTCACGTCGGTCAGCGCCAAATGGGGTGACGAACCGGGACTGTCCTTCTCCAAATGCGCCCATATCGCCTATGACTGGCTTTATGACGCCCTCGATGAAAATGAAAAGTCAGCTGTTTTTAAAATGTGCCGCGAGCGTGCTGGGCAAACATTCCGCCGGCTGCAGCGCAGGGATTATCTGACGTATCCTGGAACGAGCCATGACGGGCGACTCATCGCCTACTTGACTGACATGTCCCTGGCAATGGGCCGCGAGACCCCCGATGCGAAGACCTGGCTGACATACTCGCTCAAGGCCCTGCTGACGTTCTACCCTCATTGGGCGGGAATCGACGGCGGTTGGGCGGAAGGGACGGCCTATGGACTCTGGTACAACACCTTCTATATCCCGGCGTTCGAAGGGCTGCGCCAACTGGCGAACTACAACTTGTGGCAACGGTCATTCTTTAAGAATGTCCGCTATTTCTTCTTCTATTGCACGGCCAATCATGGCGAAATCCGTCCCTTTGGCGACAGTGCCGAAAAAGGCGGTCCGGGAGTCCGTCGCGGCAGCGGTTACGCGGAACTGATGGCCTTTCACGCGCACCGGTACGACGATCCGTATATCGGCTGGTGGGTCAAGCAAATCCCCGGCTACCAGGGCGGCTCCACGGGATTCCTCTCCTTGCTCCACGAAGACGAACTGCCCGCCCAAACGCCAACGGACATACCCAATGCCCGGGCGTTCAACAGCGTCGGGTGGGCGGGACTGCACAGCGATGTGTCGGATCCGCAACACGATACATGCCTGATCTTCAAGAGCAGTCCTTACGGCAGTGTCTCGCACAGCCACGCGGACCAAAACGCGTTCGCCATCATGAAAGGCGGACGCGCCCTCGCCATCCCCTCGGGATACTACGGCCCCTCCTACGGCAAGCCGCATCACGCCCAATGGACCCGGTCCACCAAGGCAAACAACTGCATACTGGTCAACGGAGAGGGACAAAAAATACGATCCGCCGCCGCGGAAGGGGCCATTGTGGATTTCGAGGATCGACCCGGCTATTGTTACGTCGCCGGAGATGCCACCCCCGCGTACACGGGCAAACTCCGTGAATGGGTTCGGCATATTCTATTCCTTCGTCCCGGCCTCTTTCTGTTGCTGGATGAAATCGAGGCTCCCCGTCCCAGCCAGTTCCAATGGATGCTGCATGCGTTCGAAAAAATGAACCTCGGAAACACGAGGATCACCTCCCAGCGTCAGGACGCCACGCTGGACGTGCACTTGGCCTGCCCCCAAGAACTGGTTTTGTCCCAGAGCAGCCAATTCGATACACCGTACAATCAAGGCATCCCACCGGCTTACCATGAGCAGGTGGCCGACCATTGGCACGTCACGGCGGAAACCGTGAACAAGACGCGGAGGTTGTCCATCGCCGCCGTCATGGCCGTGTATGATGAGAAACACCCACTTGAAGTCAAACTGCAAGAAGAGGACGGCTGGTTTGGAGCAACCGCAAGCGGAGATTTCGGCCAAGTCAACGGGTGGATTCGCTACGATGATGTCCGGACGTCGCCCAGCGACGTGCCCCCGGGCGCCGGCGATGACCCCGTCGCGATATGGGGGCAAAGCCGCGATGGGAAGACCTTTTTCAAAACAACGCGGGTTGGACGCCACTGACCGTTTGCAACAATCCCGCCAGGCGAGGCC
>JBNJEM010000116.1:0-14919 GCA_051745935.1 Planctomycetota bacterium | reverse complement strand
GTGCCTCTGGATTGTCCGGCACACTGGCTCCGCTCGCGATCCCTGTTTTCTGGAGAGGGAATGCGTCTTGCCGCTCGCTCAGCCAGTGCCACCCGCGGTGCCTCTGGATTGTCCGGCACACTGGCTCCGCTCGCGATCCCTGTTTTCTGGAGAGGGAATGCGTCTTGCCGCTCGCTCAGCCAGTGCCACCCGCCGCAATTCACCGTGCCTCTGGATTGTCCGGCACACTGGCTCCGCTCGCGATCCCTGTTTTCTGGAGAGGGAATGCGTCTTGCCGCTCGCTCAGCCACCCGCCGAGGCGTGTGTCCCGTAGCAGTTGGGAGAGTAACGATGCAATACAAGATACCACTGGTATTAACGCCGCAGCCAGAGGGCGGCTACACGGTAACCTCGCCACTGTTGCCTGAACTGGTGACCGAAGGCGACACGATCGAGGCGGCACTGGCTAACGTCCGGGATGCCTTGGCCGCCGTCATTGAGACATACAACGGCTTGGGGCGTCCTCTTCCGCCAAACGCCATGGTGGCGGACTCGAGCAGCCCCTTATGGCTTGAGACCTTGGTGACCGCCCCGTGAGGTTATTCTGAAAAGGCACAAGATCCGTTTGAATTGAGTTCGGCCGAAAAACAACAAGCTCCTTTTTTTGCGGCTTGATCGCGACGTGAAGCCTCCAAGTGAACGACTCCAAACGAGAAAGGCCCATCATGAATCGGCTCATTATGTTCTGTTTCTGTCTGATGCTGTCGTGCATTTCGGTTGCCTCGGCCGCCGAGGATGGAACCCTCAAACCCAAAGACGACGGCTACCGCGGCATCTGGTTCACGCTCGGCCAGTACACCGACGTCCCCTACGGCAAAGGCGACTGGAAAGGCTACTGGGACTACGGCGATAAGTATTCCGGTGGTCTCGGCACCTACACCGCCAAGCACGTGCCGATTGCCGTTTACGCGCCGGAGGTAAGAAAGACGTTTTTCTGTTACGGGGGATCCAAGGAGGGAAAACGTTATCTCTACAACATGATCTCCTGCTACGATCACGAGACGGACCGCGTGCCTGGACCGACGGTCGTCCACGACAAAAGTGGCGTCGACGATCCGCACGACAATGCCTCGCTGACGATCGATCCGGAGGGCCATCTCTGGGTCTACGTAGCGGGTCGTGCCCGCTCGCGTCCGGGGTTCGTCTATCGGAGCGTGAAGCCGTATGACATCCAGCGGTTCGAACTGATTTCCTCCGACGAAATCTGTTATCCCCAGCCGTGGTACGTGGAGGACGAAGGCATCCTCGAGCTTTTCACCAAATACACCGGCGTGCGGGAACTCTACTGGAATTTCCGCCATCCGGACGGCTCCCGCGGAGCAGACCGGAAGCTGGCCGGCATGGAGGGGCAGTACCAGACCTCCTTCCGGCAGGGACGGCGGGTCATCACGGCCTTCAATCGGCATCCCAAGGGTCATCCGGACCGTCGCACGGATCTCTACTATCTTGAGACTCGCGACTTGGGCAAGAGCTGGCGGACGATCGGTGGTGAAACCATCGCCCCACCCCTCGTCGATCCGCGCAACCCGGCCCGCGTGAAGGCGTATTCCGATGAAGACCGTCTCGTGTACCTGAACGGCATCACCCTTGATCGTGACGGCAACCCGCTGATTCTGGTGGTCACCTCCTCCGACCATCGGCCCGGCCCCCAGGGCGATCCGCGGACCTGGGAAGTATTGCATCACAAGGACGGCGAGTGGAACATCCACACGGTCACCAGCTCGACCCATAACTACGATACCGGCGCGATCTGGGTCGAAAGCGACGGCACGTGGCGGATCGTCGGTCCCACCGAGCGCGGCCCCCAACGCTGGGGCGGTGGTGGCGAAATCGCCGTGTGGAAAAGTGGGGACGAGGGAGCGACCTGGAAGAAAGTTCGCAACGTGACCAAGGACAGCCCCCGAAACAATTCCTACGTCCGCAAGGTGATGAATGCCGAGCCGGACTCCCCCTTCGCCGTGCTCTGGGCCGACGGCCACTCCGACAAACTCTCGGTCTCTCGGCTCTACTTCGCCGATCGGGAAGGCAAGGTGGTACGCCGGCTGCCGTACGATATGGAGGAAGATTTCGCCACGCCGGCGGTGGTCGGGGACGAGTGAGCGTTGCTCGCCGTCGCGGAAGCTCCTGGGATGCTGAAGAATGGTCGACTTTGGGCGATCGTGGTATTCAGGAACGCGGCCGTTTTCGGTCCGCCACTCGCTCGTGCATCCGGGCCACAAGCATTGGACGGAAAAGTGGGAAATGTCGACCGATAACCTTATACGGAGGACCATCTCATGAAGCGGCAACAACGACGGCAATTCCTGAAGACGGCGGCAGTCGGTCTTTCGGGATTCACGATTCTACCGAACGCCCAATCCGCGTTTGGGTATCAGGCCAATGAGCGGATCGGCGCGGCGCTGATCGGATGCGGCGGCCGTGGCAGCTGGTTCGTGGGCTGTGTTCCCCGCATCGGTTGCAACATCGTGGCGATGTGCGATGCCAACTGGAAGCGCGCCGCCGAAGGCTTTAAGAAACTTCCCGATCCGCCGAAGTATCGTGATTTCCGTAAGATGCTCGACGAGAAGGGAAGCGAGATTGACTGTGTGTTCATCGCCGTTCCGGATCATAATCACGCTCCGATCTCGGCCTATGCCATGCGGGCGGGAAAGCATGTGCTGTGCGAAAAGCCCTTGACGCGAACCGTCGAGGAATCGCGTGCTTTGCGAGCCTTGGCGAGGAAATGCGAAGTCGCGACACAGTTGGGGAATCAGGGCACCGCGACGCATGCCTACCGCGAACAGGTCGAGCTAATCCAGTCAGGCCTGCTCGGGCCGATCAAGGAGGTGATCGTGTGGAACACTGGCGGCGGCGTCGGACCACGCGATACGCCGGAGGGCTCGCAGCCGGTTCCCGAGTGGCTGGCCTGGGACGTTTGGCTGGGCCCCCGCGCCTCGCGGCCCTATCATCGCGATTGGATGCATTGGCATAGGTGGCGGGACTTTGCCACCGGGCAGCTTGGCAACTGGGGGGTTCACAGCTCGAATATTGTCTTTCGCGGATTGCGTTTGAATGAGCTGTGGCAGGCCCCCGATAACCAAGGGAAGGCGAAGCCTCCAAAAATCCGGGTTGAGGCAAAGGTCTCGGAAATCGTCCACAATACATTTCCCAAATGGGAGATCATCACCTACGCATTCCCCGGTCGCGGCGATTTGCCACCGATCGACGTCACCTGGTACAACGGCCTGCACGCTCCAGGTTTGCAGGAGAAATTTCAAGAGATTGTCGGACGCCCCATGGTCGCCGGTGGCCCGGGTCCCTGGCATGAGCATGCTGGAGCGCTCGTCGTGTGGGAAGACGGCTTCCTTCTGTCGAATGGACACAACACCGAGTATTCGCTGCTTCCGGAGGAGCGTTTCCAGGACTTCGAGCGCCCGGAAGCGACGCTTCCGCGCTCGGGCAGCCATGAGCGCGAATTTGTCGCCGCCTGCAAGGGCGGTCCCCCGGCGCTGTCCAATTTCGATTACGGGGGTCCCCTCACCGAGTTCCTCATGCTGGGGAATATCGCGACGCGGATCGAGGGGCCGATCGAATTCTCGCCCTGGGACATGGCGATCACCAACAACACCAAGGCCGCCGGCCTGCTGAAGGCCGACTACCGTGAAGGATGGAGGTTGTAAGAAACGGCTCAAAATTAACTTCCGCATTTTCTTTCGGAGCCATTGTGCCGGATGACTTGGAGGCGCGTTGAATTGCGGAAGTTGTTCTTGAGTGATTCCTAAGGGAAAAGGACTGAAGGGTTTCGCGACAAAGATTGATCGGGAGCGACCTTATGCTTAAATTAGTGCTTTTTGTGCCGGTTCTTATCGCGGTGGCCATGCCCGCAAGAGCCGAAATCTGTCTGGTGGAGCGTGGTGAGGCGCGGGGGGTTGTGGTGACAGCCGACGCGCCCACGAAAACAGCCACTTATGCGGCGGAAGAACTTGTCCGGCACGTGCGGGAGGCAACCGGTGTCACCATGGAGGTGGTCAAAGAGTCCCAGGTACCGACTGATGTGCACACCTGTGTGTACGTTGGCGAAACGAAAGCGGCGGGGCGAAATGGGGTCGAGCCAGCGGCGGAGGAAGTCGAGCAGTACTGGGACTATTGGGAAAACTACGCCAACGAGAATATGATGCGTTTCTTGAAGCTTTTTCGCGACGTGGGATTCCGATACCGCGCCTATCCGCTGTGTGCCCATGAAGCCTTTCCGCCGGCGTGCTTCGAGCCGGCTCGGGAAAAACTCGCCGAAGCCTTGGAAGCCGCACGCACGGCTTCCTCACCTGAATATGCCGAGCGTGTCCGATTCCTGCAAATCGGGCTCGATCATGCCCAACTGACGGCGGATCTGGCGGCCGCCTTCGACGGTCATCGAGATGTCCCCGAGCAACAGTTGACCGAAGCCCGGCAGGCCCTGGACCAGCTCGTTCAGTTCCGCAAAAAGCATCAACACACATTCTTCTCGGATTTGCTCTGGGTAACCAGTTACTGGGAACGCCCCCGCTGGAACCTGGCTCCGCTGGTCGAGTAACGGGTAGGCAAATGCAGCGACTTCCCCTTTTCGTGGCGGAGTGGGGAAAATGCGTAATGAAAACGCATCTATACCGGTCGCGGATGACTTTCTCCGCCGCGAGTCCGACCCGGGAGGACGGCTTGTGTCGGGCAGCTTTCCGCCCGGAAAAATCCAACCGCCTGAAATACAACCCTCCGACCCCTTGCGGCGGATTTCAGCTAAGGTTCTCACGGCGCGGCGTGTTAGAGATCATTGAGCCACTTCACTTTTTTATTTATCGAGGTATCCCATGAAACATCCATTTCGCGTTTTCATCGTTTGTGCCGTTTGGCTTGTTGGATGCATTGTTCTCGTGGGCGGACGATCGGCTCCGGCGGCCGACACGGAAACGTCGCCGTTGTGGGGCAGGGCAGGGGAGCAGTGGAAGCCAGGCGGCCGGCTGCCGGATTTCTCGTATGCGGGCTATCATCGCGGTGAAAAAGATCTTCCGACGCTTCGTCCCGACGTGACCGTCAAGGACTTCGGCGCGTCCGGAGACGGAGAAACCGATGACACGGCCGCGTTCAAGCGTGCTTTGAAGGACGCCGCCGGCAAAACGATCTTCGTTCCCCGGGGACGTTATGTGATCACTGACATCCTTGAAATTCGCAGCGCCGGCACGGTGTTGCAGGGGGCCGGCCCGGAAAAGAGTGTTCTCCATGTCCCCAAACCTTTGGAGAAGATTCGGTCGAATATGGGGGCGACCACCGGGGGCCGGCCCACCTCGAACTACTCCTGGTCCGGCGGGATCGTGTGGGCCAAGGGCCGGTGGGACAAGCAGACGCTCTCGAAAGTGACGGCGCCGGCCGCGCGCGGGAAAAGAACCCTCGTCGTGGAACGGACGGACAAGTTCGAACGCGGCGACGAAGTTTGCCTAAGGCTTCGGGACGATGAGGCGCGAACGCTGACCCGTCACCTGTACGCTGGTGATCCAGGCAACATCGACAACCTGCGCCCGGTCAGTGAGACTTGGATCGCCCGCGTGACACGCGTTCAGCCAGACTCGAAACAACTGGTCTTCGACCGCCCACTGCGTACCGACGTCCGTTTGGAATGGAACCCCGTGTTGACCCCGGCCAGCAGCAGTGTCGAGGAGGTCGGCATCGAACACCTTTCCTTCGAATTTCCCGTGACACCGTACAAAGGCCATTTCACGGAGCTGGGATACAACGCGATTGCCTACGGCGGAGTTCGAAATTGCTGGGTTCGCGATATCGTTATCCGCCACGCCGACAGCGGCCTGTTCCTGCGAGGAGGCAATACCACGGTGACCGACGTGGTCTGGGGCTCCGATCGCGACCGGGACAGCGGCCGCAACGCCACCGGACACCACGGAATCACGCTCGGCGGAACGGACTCGCTTCTCGCCAACTTCGATTTCCAGACCAAGTTCATCCACGATATCACCATGACGCGAGGTTCGGCCGGCAACGTGACCGTCGACGGTCGCGGCGAGGATCTAACGTTCGACCACCACAAATACGCCAACCACGCGAATTTGTTTTCCGACATCGACGCCGGTGTCGGTACGAACATCTTTAGATCGGGCGGCGGGGCGAAGCTGGGAAGACATTGCGGCGGGTGGACCACGTGGTGGAATATTCGAACCGAGCGGCCCGTGCGTTTTCCCGCGGGTTGGGCCGCCGACCTGATCAACATCGTCGGCGTCAAATCGGATCAAGAACCGATGACCGATCCCGAGGGGCGCTGGTTCGAGCCCACTCCACCCAAGCGACTCCGACCTGAAAACCTTTATGAGTCACAGTTGAAACGGCGGCTGGAACCGGAGAACTAGAGCAGCGTCTAATTGGACAGCGCCACTTTGCTACTGTTTCAGTACGCCATCAACGAACGCGTACGCCTTGCGGCGGACTGCCGGCGGGAAGTCGTGCCGGCAATCGGGATACACGATTTTGAGATTCTCCTCCGCGTCGAGCAACTGGAACACCTGGCGGGCTACCGGCTCGGCCTTGCGCACCCCGGCTACATCGAAGTTGTGGTCATGAAGCGGTGAGCTGGAAAAAAACGCCCTCGGCGCCAACGCGGCCACCACCTCGTAAAAGTCGAACGGCACGCGATCGGGGTCCAACTCGTATACCTCGCGCAGCCTCGGCATGTACCGGTCGCTGGTCCAACCTTCGATCTGGCCCCCGTAATAGTCGTGAAACGGCGTCCACCCGCAACTGGAGACGATCACTTTCACCCGGGTGTCGAATACGCCCAGGAACATGGCGTTGTGTCCACCGAGCGAATGGCCGATCACGCCGATACGCCGTGGATCCACTTCCGGTCGCGACCGCAGTAAATCGCAGCAGCGCATGTGATTGAAGATTCCTTTCATGGTTCCGGACGCGTACTGATCGGTTGAGAAATCATAGTCCGCCGAATCGCCGAACGACGGATAATCGGGGGCCAGTACCACGTAGCCGCGCCGGGCCAGCTCGAATGCGTACATGCGGTTCGGCTTTCCACCTTCCTCGGTGACTCGATCCTTGCCCAAGCGGGAGGTGGGATGCAGAGCCAGCATGGCGGGGGCCGGGTGGTTGGCATCGCATCCGTCGGGCAAATAGAGATGTGCCGACAGCCGGTCGCCCGGCTCGGTCGTGAAACGGATTGTCAGTCGCGTGAAACCGTCACCCTCGACGCGATCGACGGTCTCTGGGGCGAGCGGCGGCAGGTCTTTGCGATCAGGCAGCGGTCCCATGGCCTGTTCCATCCCGGCCACAATGTGCCTCCGCCGCACGCTCCAATCTTCGGCGGTCCTCACGGGCCGCGGCACGCCGCCGGCATCTCGAAAGACAGACAAATCGGCGTGGTCCGGATAATCAGGGCACGTTGGCGAGGGCTGTTCAGCCTGAACAACATGGGCCGCTCCCACCAGGACAACAAGCACGGAAAGCGTTAGTGCCGGGCCAAATCGCATCGTTGAGCCTCCAATCCTGAATCAAGCCACCGGGAATCAACTTTTGGGCCGCCGCGATGCGCCATGCAACATGCCCCAACCGAGATGCAACTCACTTCATTCTGACTGATTGGCCTGGGAAAAGCAAAGCGTCTGAGCCCGCGCCGCTGGTGGCAGGCATGGAGCCTGATAAGCTGTCGCGAAAAAGTCTTTTGTCCTGGCTGGACCCTTTGCAGGCATTAGCGTTCATCAGTGTGCATAAGCGGTTCTGTCGTGCCGCGTTGTCACGTTCCTCGCCATTCGCGACGAACCGCTCGACAGCAACTCGTGCAGCTTGGTATGGGTGAGTAATCCACCCTGCTAATCCTCGCGGATCATCTCGCCCGCCGCAACGGTTCCCATGGCTCGCCATGTGTGGAGGTCGATCGAATCGCTGACAAACTGCACACTGCCGTCCGCCATGGCCGCGTTGACACCGCCAGGATGCTGGCTGCGGGCCGAAAAGAAACCGTTTCCCATGGCCACCCAGTCCGCGTACGGCGGATTCGGCGGGCTGTAGGTCGAAAAGGAACAGAATTGCGGCTTGCTGATGATCCAGGCCATGGCACGCCAACCGACCCAGACATTGTCGGGATTGGATAGCAAATCGTTCGGGATGTCGGGGTTTCTGATTCCCGGATATCCGGGGCCCGGAGTGCGAGACAACCAGGCGTTCCCCCGTGCCATGCAGCGTGAGCAATTGGTGCCCGGCGGCATGGGACCTTGCGTGCCGGGCGTATGATCGCCCAGCAAGGTCTCCGACATGGCAACGGTGTGACTGGTTCCGTCGATAATGTCCGCCATTTTTCGGTACGAATGGAGGTAGAAAAGCCCGTCGGTCCCGTGGCGGATATCGTAGTTGGTACCCGTGGCCGAGCCGGTACAGATCACGTAGTTTCCACCCGCGAAGGCCTGGCCCGGGTCCAGTGTGAAAAACTCGGTGTAAATTTCGTTTTCCCCGTCGGAGGGACAGCGGAAAACCGGCACGATATGTCTCGCCGCCTCGGAATTGTCGCCTGCCAGGCTGCCGCCTGGACCTTGACCAACAATGGGCTTGTCGAAGTCGATGAAATTTCGCAGGTTGGCCTGCTCAACGAACGGCAGCAATTTTGACTGAACAGAGAAGCTTTGCTGTTGATACGGCATAATGCCCGGAAACGCGCGGTGCGAGTCATGGTACAGATGCATGGCCAGCATGCACTGTTTCAAGTTGTTGTTGCAATGCGTGCGCCGGGCTGCTTCCCTGGCCGCCTGCACGGCGGGAAGCAACAGCGCGACCAAAATGCCGATGATGGCAATCACCACGAGCAGTTCGATTAAAGTGAATCCCTTGACACGTCGCCGGACCATTCGTTTTCCTCCAAGTCGCACATCGCGTCGTTCCAGACGGCGTCATCCAGCACGCCATGTACATATACCTGTCGAGCCCTGTTTTCGTCCGTTCAAACGGTAAGACATGGCTGGGCCGAGGGGCCACGCCTTCCGCTCGTCGTTAACCACTTTGCCGCAATGAGTTGCGAGGAAACGCCGAATTTGGCGGCAGCATGTTGCTTCCCCCCCGCTAACAGGCGGCAACGGTCTTCTCAAGAATCCGCAAGAATCCGTGAACGCAATCCTTGGTCGGACGTCGCCGTGGGCCGCAACCGCGTCCGAGCCAGTCCCCTACACCCTGATACCGTCAGCTGGCCGGGTCCGTGGACGGAATATTCAATTCTTGGTATCGCTTTCGCCGTCTGAAGTCAGAAACCTCGGTCCGCCAATGTCGGAGATATATTTCAGGCGGCTGGATTTGTCCGCATGGGAAGCTGCCCGACGCAAGCCGTCCTCCCGTTGGTCGGACTCGCGGCGGACAATGTCATCCGCGACCGGTATATATTTCAGGCGGTCGGATTTGTCCGGCTGGAAAGGTGCCCGGCGCAAGCCGTCCTCCCGTTGGTCGGACTCGCGGCGGACAATGTCATCCGCGACCGGTATATTAACAACACTTGTGTCCCGAGACTCCCTTTTGCACATGCTGTACCCGATGCGGTACCGTAACCTTCTCGGTTTAGGGTGTTTACAATTTCGATTTCGAATTTCGCATGGCGGGGGCCTCATTGCCCGACTACTTCTGCTGGGGGTATAATTTAGGCGGAGGCAAATACGAGGCTTTTGCAGAGGAGTTGCTGGCGTGAATCGAATTACCATCCATGAGCCCCTGAAGGGGGAACTCGATGCTGTTGCCCAACCTGTCGAGTTGATCGATGAGGCTGGTAAACGACTGGGCCATTTTGTGCCTGCGAGAATTGCCGTACCAGGCGACGACTGCCCTTACTCTGCGGAGGAGTTGGATCAGATGCAGAGCGAACGAGGCGGCCGGCCTCTCAAGGAAATCTGGACGTCCTTGGGTGCGAAATGAACTACACCGTGGTCTGGAAACCTACGGCTGAACGGACGCTCGCGCAGATCTGGACGGACGCAGTCGATCGCCAAGCCGTTACCGGTGCCGCCGATTTAATCGATGCCATACTCGGTTCCTCGCCGCGCAAGGTTGGCGAATCGCGTGCTGGAGACACACGAATTCTGACGGTCATGCCCCTTTCCATCTACTATGACGTCCACGACGATGATCGCTTGGTCGCGGTCTGGGCGGTTTGGCAGGTTCCAAGGGGTTGAAACGCGAAAGGCCCTGTAACCAGCGCATGCGCCGGAGCCGGCGACCGGGCCAACTTCAAGTGGAGCGTCCCCACCGCCGGCCCGGTGATGCAATTCGTTCGTTAACTAATCTCAATCATGCGACGGGCAAGAATGCGACCGAGCAAGCCTGCATCCGCGATGGGAATGATCGTTGGCATCGTTTTTGTCGGTATTGGTCGTTCTGTCACAAAGACTTGATGCCGATTCCTGATGCAGAATCTGCTGTCGTCGCAGCCGAAAAGGTTCGCGACTACCTCCTCAATCGCGACCATCCTGACGGTGGCTCGAAGGCTGTTTGGTTTGAATCCCTCGGCTACACCCGATCAAATGACAGTGCGTTAGCGGAAGACTTGCTTGCGATTGCTCGCGAGTGCGAGACATTCGGTTCGGAAATCACGAAGTTTGGTGTAGAATCCAACGCGGTGGGCGTAATCGCCGCACCCGGGCACCGTCCAGGACATGTCATGACCGTTTGGATCGTGGAGGATGATGATCCACCACGACTTGTTACTGCGTATCCGGATTCCGGCAAATGATCTCTGAACATTCCTTGGTGGTTCTCGATACCGATCCTCCGAACGAAAAGCTCTCCCGCGGCGGTGTCGGTACGGTCGTGCATGTCTACAAAGGTGGCAAGGGCTACGAGGTTGAATTCGTCGATGGTGCCGGCCAGACGGTGGCTTTGATCACCGTCGACGCGTCAGAGGTGAGGCCGATCGGCTAGAGTATGGATTCTTACAGCCCCTAACAAAACCGAGCTTTTGCTTCCAAAATCCCTTGGATTATGAGAGATCCGCATGGTTTTGTCATGGGTTCCTAGACCATTATTCATTCTCGGATCCTTGGTCGGGATGTTCTTGATTAATCCGTTTTTTCGCTTTCCGGCGATGGACGGGTTCCACGCAGGCATCCGTCAGCATGGCGCCATAGGTCTTCAGGGCTTCATCCGTGCGGCCGGCGGCCGTTAGCGCCGCGCCTCGCGAGAGGAGCATGGAACCACGCCAGTAGCCGCGAAGATCCTCGACGTTCACCCGATCCAACGTGTTCATCGCCGCGTCGAACTCACCACGGAGTGCCAGAATCCTCGCCGCCCCCTGAACACCGCGAAAATAGTCGGCGCTGCCGGTGTTTTTCCGTTGGTCGGCGATTCGCTGGTAGGCTTCCAGTGCCATGGTGTTGTCTTCGAGGACGGTCTCCCGATTACGCCCCAGATTCAGCAGGATACTGGTCCGGAGGCGGTCGTCCGGAGTCAGTTCCAACGCCGCCAGTAAATCGGACTCCGCCTTCTCTCCGGCACCGGCATGGATGTAAGCGCGGCCACGGGCGAAGTACGCCTCGCCAGCCTGCCAAAACGGCCACCGCGCAAGATCCTCCGCGCCGAACCGCTCGATCAATTCATGCCATTCGCGCTGGGCCAACAGGTTTTGCATCCGGACGGTGTCAGCGACGGCTGGGATCGGAATCCGACCGGCGAGTTCCCGGGCCCGCTCGTAGTCCTTCAGATCGCGGGCGCAGTCGGCGGCCTGTTGAAGGGCGATCGATCGTTGGTATTCGGTTACCCCGTCCCGATTGGCCAACGTGACGAACGCGGCGAGTGCCTCTTCAAACTCGCGATCACGCGCCAGTTCCCGCGCCGCGCGGCTGTCGATGAGGTAGTCCGTCACGGTCGGGTCGGCTTCGAATTGGTGGGAGCGGCCTTTATAGAAGTGCGCGAACTTCAGTGGAACGTGAAAGCTAGGCGTACCGGTCGGAGCGAACGCGGAATACTCGGACCCGTTCTCGCGAATACGTTGACGGCAGATGTTGATATGCCACGGCAGGCTTTGAGTCGGCTTGCGTCCGATCACCTGATGCAGCGGATCATTTTCATCCTCGACCACCGGGATGCGTATTTCCACCGTCCAATGGTCGTCCGCCACTCGCGTGGCGATTTCAGCCCGTGAGTCCCAATCGAACCAGCGATTTTTGGGAACGCCGCGATCGAGGTCGATGAACGCACCGGACGGGTTGATCGCGAGCTGGTAGTAGCTGTGCGACTCGGTGTCGAGCAGGATTTCCACGACGTCGCCGTACCAAATCGCCTGATCTTCCCGGCGCGTCGTGGCGATGTTCAACTTCGCGTCTTCCCGTTCTTCGCAGCGGATGGCGAAGTAAAGGTTGCCGCCGCGCCAGGCCGTTTTGAAAGTCGTGCCAAAGATCGGTTGACGACCGGTTTGCAATTCGCGCAGATGACCGGTCGAGGCCACGGGGCATTCTCGCCACGCTTTGTCGTCGAGTTTCCCGTCGACAACGATTTCATCGCGGGGGTTGCCGACCAGCCGCAGTCGCGGAACCGGCCCGCGTTTCTGAGCCAGTTGTTCGCGTTTTTGCCGTAGACCGTCGAGGTACGCATCGATGAATTCGAGACGCTTCGCGTGGATGGAGCCTTTGTCGACTTCAGCCTGAGCAGCAGCGAACAACTCCAGCGCGCGATTCGCTTTCGATTCGTCTTCTTCCATTTCACGCCAGTGGGCTTCGCAATACTCGAAGAACGCCTGCATTGCCTCTGCCGCGGGGCCGTAGAACAGATGGCAGTACTCCTCGAACAGTGCCGCCACATTCTGCTGCTTGCCGCCCCAGTACATGCGGGCCGTGAAATAGACCAGGAAGTGATTGAAGCCGATGTCGTTTTCGTGGAAATCCTGCCGCACGCTCAGCCAGATATCCTCACCACGCGAGATGCCCTTGGTCGCATTGATGCTTTCGCCCAACACCCGTGGCATATAGGCAGGCAGATAAAACCCGCGGTCCGTGAACGGATAATTCTCGAAAATCATGATGGGGTTGTCCGTCTTGGCCAACCAGGCTTTTCGGAGTTCGCGGACCTCATCGCGTTGACTGTCCGTGGGACGCCGTCCGCCGACGATGATCACCTGCACGTTGGGTTCCAGCCGGTCGATGGTCCTCGGCGGCAACGTGTACGTGCCATAGGCGCAGTTGGAGATCATCTTGTCGGGATGTGTCTTGCGAACTTCTTTGGCTACGCGGTTGACGAAGTTCCACACATAGTCGGACAATCCACCGCGATAACCCCGTTCGGGCGTATCCTTGCCTTCACAGAGTTCGCACTGACATATGGCCGTGTATCCGTCCGGCGGCATGACCGAGACCACATCGAACTGGTAATGATCGAACTGTGCCCGCACAAAGCGGGCGGTCTCGTGGAGCAGTTCCTCGTTCGAGTAACATAGCTGGTTGAGCCGCTGGCCAAGCTGGTTATCCCGTTTTCCGCCGTAGCGTGCGAACCAATCCGGATGTGTCTTCAGAGTGTGCTCGTTGTGTGTCATGTGGTGCAGGCCGTGCGCGGTCTGCAGACCGTAAGGATTGCGAATACCCAGCCGCATCGCCCAGCGCGCTGTTTCGGGGCCGTGCACGCCGAAGCGGATATTGAACGATCGCACTGGAAAATCCGGCCGGATTGTTTCGTCGATTTCCGGCAAGGGGATTGAAGCCAGTGATGGTACCACTTCGCCAACGTCTCCCGGCATGTACCAGCGCACGCCTAATTTTCGAAGGAAGCCACACACGGCATTGAACGAGCCGCGCTCGTCAAATCCCCAAACATGAACCGTGCCATCCTCGGCCACCGATTCGTGATCCCGGGTGCCGAACGTCGTTGCCCGCCCCGTGTAGTGTTTGCGCAGCTGCGAGAGCGGATTGCCCCAATTGGACTCCGTGATCCGATGCCACTCCGCATGTACGCGACCGCTCACCCAGTCACTGTTGCTTCGCGGCCACGGTTCGATGGGCCTAAAGTCGGTATCGTCGCCGATAAGAACCATCCAGTTCTCGCCGGATACGATGCGATAAGCGCCGTGCTCGAGGCCATCGGCGGTGATGTTCCGCTTTTCGGTGTGCGTGCTTTGCCCCACATAGACCTTGACGGGGACTCGCGGGTTCGGCGTGGTCACGATGGACAAATCCGCCCCGGAGATCCTTTCGACGCCGTCGCGAAATTCGCGAGCGGCCAACCTCGTGGCGCGCGGCGGGTCGTCGGCGATCACAATCTCGGCGCGAGGTTGGCCGTTTTTGACGAGGAACCTCTGTCCCAGAGCGGTTGAGGACATCAGTAGGGTGAATAGCAGAAGAAGGATATACCGGTCCCGGATGACTTTCTCCGCCGCGAGTCCGACCAACGGGAGGACGGCTTGCGTCGGGCAGCTTTCCACCCGCAAAAATCCAACCCCCTGACATATAACTCTGTTTGTTCTTCTTGTTTCCATGAATGTGTTTTCCAAGCTGAATGATTCATCTAGTGCCGCCGCTGGCGGCGAAAACAGTGCGAGCATGGTGGACAGTCTGAATGTTCGAACCCGCGTCGTCCCGCTCGACCCGCGACTCGCGAATGCGGCAGCTCGGCAGTTCGAAAAAGCCGCGGTTCTGGTTCAGTTCGACGATGCGCTGGTCCGTGTGATTGATAGCCGGCCGGTCCGTCCGTGTTCCGGTGGCGAGGCCCGGTGAGGACGCGGACATCATGCTTGCCGTGGAAGCCTCGCCAGCTTTGCGCATTATCGGTTAGAGGGCGAGTGAATTCCATACGTGTACCCTAACGTTACAAAAAGTATATGTAGGACGGGTCTCCAGGCCCGTCTTTTCAAGTACGAAATCGTACTTGATCTGGTGTCCGCGGATCTCACGAAATGTGAGATCTTCA
>JBNJEM010000115.1:0-14943 GCA_051745935.1 Planctomycetota bacterium | reverse complement strand
AGCTTTTCTGAGAGCGACTTCCTCCTATCTCCTTCCTACAACACGAGTTAGCAGGCGGTGTAGTGTAACCAATCCTAGCCTGCGACCAATCCGCAACACACCGATGGACAAGGACGTACTGGTCTACAGTGTAACCAATCCTAGCCTGCGACCAATCCGCAACTGCGGTTCACGTGTCACTTCGTTCAACGTCAGTGTAACCAATCCTAGCCTGCGACCAATCCGCAACACCACCACCCGCAATCCCTCTTGAGCCAGCAGTGTAACCAATCCTAGCCTGCGACCAATCCGCAACAGGTGAATTCGCTCGCGCCGGATGGCTTCGAGTGTAACCAATCCTAGCCTGCGACCAATCCGCAACGATCGCACAGGCGCCCCGCAATAGCCTGGAAGTGTAACCAATCCTAGCCTGCGACCAATCCGCAACCGCGTGACATACCAGGAGCCAGACGCGTTGAGTGTAACCAATCCTAGCCTGCGACCAATCCGCAACGCGTCTCCCAGCCACGGGCCGCCACGTGTTAGTGTAACCAATCCTAGCCTGCGACCAATCCGCAACTGCGGTATCACGGACACATGGGGCCGCTCAAGTGTAACCAATCCTAGCCTGCGACCAATCCGCAACCCGTGCTCCAGCTTGCTGGAACGCCTGACGAGTGTAACCAATCCTAGCCTGCGACCAATCCGCAACGTACCCATGCTCCATCATATCTTACCGTGAAGTGTAACCAATCCTAGCCTGCGACCAATCCGCAACAACTACGAATACCGGCTTATGTCGCGGGTGAGTGTAACCAATCCTAGCCTGCGACCAATCCGCAACTGATTGCCTGTCAAGGTTACGGGATCCAACAGTGTAACCAATCCTAGCCTGCGACCAATCCGCAACAAAGGCTGAATAAAGAGGCTCTGACCGGGAGTGTAACCAATCCTAGCCTGCGACCAATCCGCAACTACGTTGGCGCATGCCATGAGCCCCGGGGTAAGGAGGCCAGACATGGCAAAGCATTCACGTAACCGGGGACAGCGTAAGCCTTTAGTGCTATTAGTCAGTGCCGAGGACAAGAGAATAATCAAGCAGTTGGGGAAAGGGACATCTGACGGCGACCGTCATAACGCACTGCTTAATCTGATGCCGATCATTGAGACGCTCGGCTCCAAACCCAAACCGGACCCCGAACCGATTCGCCTTCTGCTGCCCGAGGGCTTTGATGAGTTACTGACCCAGAAGAAGAAGGAAACGGGGCGGTCGAAAACCGATCTTATCGTTGAAGCCGCACAAAAATATGTCCACGAAAAACGCCGAAACGCCGAAACGCCGGATTGAGGGTGATGTCGCCAGACTCGACATCGAGCTCAAAACCGCTGATCTGGTTGTCTTTGATCTGGAGACAACGGGACTTGACCCGCATCGAGACCGGATCGTTGGAGCTGGTTTTTATTTTCCACACACCGACCGATGCTTTTACGTCAACCTTCTTCATTCTTTCAGAGATTCGCGGTATCCTGAAACGACCGTGGATCAATTCAAGCGAGCGTTGTCTCCATTCCTTCGTCGACGCGGGACTCAAGTTGTTTCTCACAACGCGACTTTTGAAATTCGATTTTTGTGGCGATTGGGACTTCGGCCAAGATGCAGATTTACTGACACGATGCCCCGCGTCCATCGTATTGATGAATGTTTGCGCCAATATGCCCACAAGAAGGGATCGAGCTATCATCCGCTCCTGGAAAAGAAGGTTGGTTATGGTCTGAAACAACTCACGGCGAGCCTGTTTCACGAGCGTCCACCCACAATCACGGACACGACGGGTAATAGTAGTGTCGTTTACGCTCCGGTATACTGTATATCCATAGGCACATCAGCTCCCACCCCAAACCGGCCGCATGGCGACATGTGGACTTCCAGGAGGAATGACGAATGAAACCGACCCGTCAGATCAATCGTCGCGAAGTGCTTGCCGCGGGAACCGCCGTGGCGGCGGTAACTGTTGTCCCTCGCCATGTACTTGGAGGGCCGAAGTTCACGCCGCCCAGCGAGAAGCTGAACATCGCCGGTGTTGGTATTGGCGGGATGGGCAGCGGCGACATTCGCAACTGTGCAGGCGAGAACATCGTCGCGTTGTGCGACGTCGATCAGCGGGCGGTGGCCCGAAACGCTCAGCATTTTCCGCATGCCAAGCAGTACAGCGATTTTCGTAGGATGCTCGAAACGCAACAGGACATCGATGCAGTGGTCTGCGCAACGCCCGATCACAACCATGCCGTCGTGTCGGTGATGGCGATGAAGATGGGCAAGCACGTTCACTGTCAGAAACCACTAACCCACTCCGTCTACGAGGCGCGGATGATGGGAGAGGTTGCCAAGCAGACCGGGGTGGCCACACAGATGGGTAACCAGGGGCAGGCCGGGGAAGGCGCCCGGCTGATCTGTGAATATATCCATTCCGGGGCAATTGGCGCCGTTCGCGAAGTGCATGCCGGATCGAATCGCCGCCCGCCGATCTCTCCCCGAGGCGTTCCTCGTCCTACCGACACGCCGCCGGTTCCGCCAGAGTTGAACTGGGACTTGTGGCTCGGTCCGTCCCCCGCGCGACCTTATCATCCGACTTACCATCCCTTCAGTTGGCGCGGCTGGTGGGATTTTGGCACGGGCGTGTTGGGCGACATCGGCTGCCACCAACTCTCGGCCGTGTTCAAGGCATTGAAACCGGGCCATCCGACGAGCGTCGAAGCCTGCTCGTCGAACTACCAGGTTGGACCCGAAATTGCCAACGAGACGGCCCCCAAGTCGTCGATCACACGATGGCAGTTTCCAGCTGCGAGTGACCGGGCAGCATTCACCATCACCTGGTGGGATGGCGGGATGACCCCGCCGCGGCCCGCGGAACTGGAGCCCGGCCGGCGTTTTGGCGAAGGCGACTGGCTATTGATCGTCGGCGACAAGGGCAAGCTGTTGGGGCACCGGTTGATTCCCGAAAGCAAGAGCCAGGAGATCGGCGCTCCGCCGCGAGTGCTGGAGCGGTCGCCGGGCCACTACAAGGAATGGATCGATGCCTGCAAAGGCGGCAAGCCAGCCGGATCGAATTTCGTCGACCATGCCGCTCACTTGGCCGAAGTCGTGCTGCTGGGCAACATCGCCATCCGCACCAACCAGAAGTTGCTCTGGGACGGCGACAATCTGCTGTTCACCAGCTCGGACGAGGCCAACCAATTGATCAACCCGCCCTACCGAGATGGATGGAGCCTGTAACAACGAGAGACACCCATTTTTACCCTCCAGAGCGGTGGGAGAGGTGATACCCTCACTCCCCAACACCGAGAAAGCCAGGTTCATGAGAAGGACACTACCATTTGCCTGCTGATGTTGGGGCCATGCACGGGGCGATAGGCCACGGCGATTCGCGCGTTGGCGTTGTCGTCGCTCCCGATCCACCAGCGCACTCCCAGGCACGTCAAAGTCGGCGTTTCCGGGATCACCTCACCGGGCTCGGAAGCGAGGTCCGCCGCCAGGCAATTACCGAGTCCGATACCTGACAAAAGGAGGGTCAGGGCCATCACACTCGTCTTCACGGCAATGCCACCATCGAAGGAAGGACGTGATTTCATGCGTTTTCTCCGGAGTGGTGCGACGGGCGGCCATCTGAAAGCAAAACTCGCCGTAGATAATGCAGTTCATGATTCTATTCCTTCGAAAGAGCCCATTTTTCCAACGACGACAAGAGTGTGAGAAGCGACCGTTTCTTCAGTTGCGTAGTCAATGAGTCTTTCGCCCGGGACGAACGAGAACGCCCCGAGGCGAGAGAACGGGAGAGAGAGGAACGGTCGACAGAGCGAGATCGAGATGTTATGAGGCGGCAGGTGGAAGTACTTAAAATCGCTTTGCATGGACTTATGGAGGCGGAGAAGAGGGACGCCGCCGAGGTGGTTCAACGGGCCATTCGGGCCCGAGAAGTCGCCCTCGAAGGACGCCGCGATGACGAGGCGCACATGATCCGCGAACGAGCGCCTAACCGCGCACAGTTGGCCGAACTTCTGACGATTCGCGGCACACCCGGCAATGAGAGGATCGAATTGCATCAGGGGAAATTACACGTACGTATCCAACCACAACGCGGCGATTTTTCCCTGGTGACTCCGCTCGGCCCTATCGAAGTGAAAGGGACTGAGTTTGTTACGACGGTCGACTCTTTGGATTCTTCACAAGGAGAGAACAGCATGAACGGTCAGGCGAAACATGTAGTGGTGAAAGTGGCCGTACTGGCCGGAGCGGTGATGTGCCAGCTTGGCGACGGCCCGACAGTACTCCAACAGGGTGCAAACAGAGTCTTTGCGGGCGAAAAAGAAGATGCCAGGGGCGTCGTCGCGGCGAAAACAAAATTGTCGTTGACCTTGAAAGCGGCATCGGGTGAAGAGGTCACCTTCCATGTGCCAGAATCCAAAACGCTGGCCGTGCGCGAAGTCTCGCAATTGAACGTGGGTGATGAGGCTGGCGTGATTTGGATTGAGGAAGAAGGCAAGAAGTGGATTCAGGATATTGTCGCCAAGGGCGTCATCGAGGGCGTGGTCACAGGACTTGGCGATATTTGGATCGAAGTCAAGCCCGAAGGCAAGAAAGCCGTTCGCCTGATTCCGCCGTGGCTGGAAGCTAAAGAGAATCGAGACGGTGGCCTTGACCGCGAAGTGCTAAGAAAGCTGGGCCAGGCTCGCGTGGGAGACCGGGTTTTGGTGAACTGGGAAATGCCCGAAGGCCAACGGGTCATGGACTTGAAGGTGCTGAACCGGGGCAGTCGTGAAGAAGCCGAACGTGAAGTGGCCAAGGGAGTCATCGAAGGAGTTGTCACGGGACTCGGCGACAGGTGGATCGAAGTCACTGCCGAAGGCCAGGATCCGGTACGCATGATTCCGCCGTGGCGGGAGGGCGGTCTCGACCGCGAAGTCTTGCAGAAACTCGGAACGGTGCGAGTTGGCGATCGTGTGTCGCTCTCGTGGGCGATGCTCGAAGGCCAACGGGTTGTGGACTTGAAGGTGCTCGAGCGAGGCAGCCGTGAAGAAGCCGAGCGAGACTTGCCGGAAGGCCCGATTCCCGGGGAGCTGCTTGGCTTTAAGGGCATTCTGTTCGGAAAGATTGCCGAGAAGAACAACGATAAAGGAACATTCACACTCCAAGTCCAGAAAGTCGGTCGTGTCTGGCGACAAAATGAGGCCAAGAACGCCAAAGAGGCAGTCGGGAAATCGTTGCCGATTGAACTGCACCACGAGTCGCGCTTGATCGGCCGGCATCGAGAGACACTGCAGACGCTAAACAATGGCGACGTGGTGGAAGTAGAGTTATTCCACGTGAAAGATGACGTTCTTTCGGTCATGGAGTTGCTCAGAAAGGCCGAATAGCATCGCAGTTGTCTGCGCCCTGGTGAGATCGTCGTTGAAGATCACCTGAAACTCCCGCAATGACAACCACGGAGGTGTAACACAATGCACCGTCGGAGATTTATTCAGGTAGCGAGCGCGACCGGCGGATCGCTTATCCTCAAGGATTTGCGATCGGATGTCCGAGCATCTGATCGAGTGGGGAATTGGAATTTCGACCAAGCTGCAGCCAACAGAGAACTCGCGGCCCATCGGATCGTCAAGATCACTGGCCAGCAAGTTCGGGATCGCTACCCGCGTTCGATTGGCCCAAACTCGCGCGGTCGACCGGTGGGCGGCGGCGGATCGTATCGGGTCCGAACCATCGCAACCGACAAGGGCGCTGAAGGCTGGGCCATGTGCCACTTGGCGGACGAGGCGGTGCAACCGTTCATCGGTATGCGAGTCGGGGACTTGTTCGACGTCGAAACCGGTTCGTCCGACGAGGCCGGGGCGCTGGACAAGGCCCTGCACGATTTGGCGGGCAACATTCTGGGTTTGCCCGTGTGGAAGCTGATCGGAGCGGCCGGTCCGAGACAAACCTTGCTCTATAGCGGCGCGATCTACATGGAAGACGTGTGGCCACCCGATGCACCTCGTGGCATTCCGGCCGTCTTGGCCGCCTGTCAGCAGGACTACGACGCCGGGTATCGTGCATTCAAGCTGAAGATCGGCCGTGGCTTCAAATGGATGCCTCGCAAAGAAGGCCTTCAACGCGATATCGAAGTCACTCGCGCCGTCAAAAAGCGATTCCCTGACTGCCGAATCCTGGTCGACGCGAACGATGCCTTTACGGTCGACGAAGCGATCAAATACGTTCAATCGGTCGCCGATTGCGACCTGTACTGGATCGAGGAACCGTTCGAGGAGGATTACGACGGCCTTAAGCGGCTGAAGGACTCGATGGCCAACGTCGGTTGCAGGGCATTGCTCGCCGACGGCGAGCGACGCAAGCGTCAAGCCAAGCCACTGACGCGACACGGCGGATACGTTGAGGAGTTCACCGATCGGCTATATCGCTTGGCGGAAGCCAAACTCGTCGATGTTTTTGTGCTAGATCTGGGCATCGTTGGTTTCACTCGTTGGCGTAGGCTGATGCCCAAACTGATCAAAGCTGGTATTAAGGCCTCACCGCATCTGTGGATGTGGACGCCACGCACGTACTACTGCGCCCAATTTGCCGCCGGAGTGGGTAACGTCTGTATCATCGAAGGCATTCCCGGACGCGCTCCGGAAATCGACTATTCCGCCTACAAGATCACAGACGGGAAACTCGTAGTGCCCGACACTCCCGGTTTCGGGCTGAAACTGATATGACGTCGGCTTTGCGCCGTGGGAACCACACTCCACCTATAGGAAAAAGGCCATTTATGGTACGTGAGAGCACGGTGTATCTTGATCTGATGGGAGAAAACAAGATGTCTCAGACGAAAAAATGGCCTAGCTTCGCCTGCATTACTTGGATCGTGGCGGTCATTGTCTCGGGTGCTGTATGGGCTCAAGAGAAGGGTGCGCCGGCTTTGCCTGAGAAGGGCGTTTCCTTCAAACGACCGGAACTGCCGCGAGTCTCGGTAGACACTCGCATGCCGGAGCAACAGGGAAAGACCATCGAAGTGCCGGCCGACAGTGACTTTCAGGAAGCTATTGACGAGGCCCGACCGGGAGACACGATCGTCTTGCAGGCGGGTGCTATGTACGAGGGCACGTTCGTGTTGCCGGACAAGGAAGGCGATGGCTGGATCGTCGTGACGTCTTCGGCCGAGAGCCGCCTTCCCGAGTCGGGCACGCGCATCGCGCCCGCCTTTGCGGGGCATATGCCGAAGCTCGTCACCGATCGCAATGGCCAGCCGTGTCTTCGCACGCGGCCGGGCGCCCATCACTACCGGTTTGTCGGCATCGAGTTCGCGGTGGCGCCGGAGGTGAAGCAGGTCCACGCGATTGTTGAGATATCGCATCAGAGTACAAAGCTGGAGGACATGCCCTCGCATTTCATCTTCGACCGCGTTTACATCCACGGCAACCGGGATCTCAACAGCCAGCGCGGACTCACACTCAACAGCCGGGCGGCGGCGGTCATCGACTCCTGGATCGACGAGTGCCACATCCACGGCATCGACTCGCAAGCCATCTGCTCGTGGAATGGCCCCGGACCATTTAAGATTGAGAACTGCTTTCTCGAAGGCGGGTCGGAGAACATTATGTTCGGCGGCGCGAGGAATTCCGCCGAGTGCATGGTGCCCAGCGACATCGAGATCCGGCGGTGCCACTTCTACAAGGACCCGTCGTGGTCGAAGCTGAAGTACCCGGACAACTGGGTCGTGAAGAACCTGTTCGAGATTAAAGTGGGCCGGCGCGTCCTCTTGGAAGGAAACGTTTTTGAAAACTGTTGGGCGGAAGGCCAAACGGGATTCGCTTTTGTGCTGAAGAGCGCCAGCCCCAGTCAAGGCCGGCCGTGGGACACCACCAGCGACGTTACCATCCGCCACAACCGGATCGTGAATTGCCGCAACGGCTTCAGCATTGCCCGCTGGAGCAGTTCGGGCCCGGTCGTGCCGGGTGCGGCGCCGACTTCGCGGATTCTCATCGAACACAACCTCTTCGAGCGATTCGGCCACGACGGCGACTTCGGCGGCAAGGGAGGCGGGAGTATCATGTTCCAGGTAAGCGGCGTCGACTTGACGATGCGGCACAACACGGCTTGGAACAGCTACAACATGATTTCGCAAACCAAAACCGGCTCCGACAACCTGGTGTTCATCGACAATCTCGTCACCCCGGGCAGTTACGGCGTGCACTGCGACGGGCTGGGCCCCTGGAATCGCGGCCTGGGGACGCACATCCAAGGCAATAGCCGTTTTGAGGGCAACACGATCATTCGTGTCGGCAGCGATCGCGCCCGGAGCACGAACCCAAACGTCTACCCGCCGAACAACCTTTGGTTCGATTCCTTCGAGCAGGCCGGTGTCGATCGCAAGACGTACCGCATTCTCCCACAAAGCAGCATTAAGGGAACTGCTACCGACGGCACCGATCCCGGAGCGGATATTGACGCCGTGATGCAAGCGACCGCCGGCGTGCGTGCCACGGAGCCTTGAGATACTTATCCGGCAAGGAGAACCGAACCAAACTCACAAAGCACCAAATCGCGAAAGAAGAGATCGCCATGTGTACTGTTTGGATTCGACTGCTCGTTTTCGCCGTCGCATGTGTGACATGTCGTGCGACGTTGGCTCAATCTCTGGAATTCTCCACGTATTGGGGTTCGGGTGGCGCTAACAACCGGACGGTGGCAATCGACCACGATGCTGAACAGCAAAACGCAGCCCCAGTTGCGGCTGGGCAAGAACACGATCCATGTGGGGCTTGGCGAGCAGACCGATTCCATCGTCTTATGGCCTGATTTGCAGGCCGAGGCTTACAAGCCGTACGTGGTTGAGGAACACAACATCGCCACACGCGAAGAGCATCCGGGCTATCTGGGTGTAATGCATGCCGAGCGAGCCGAGGAAGAAGCCTACGTCATCTACCGGATCGACGCGCCGGGAGACATCACGCGGGTCACCTACGGCGGCCGGCTCTACAATCGGGCACCGGACGCCAACATTTGGCTCTCACACTCGTTTGACAATGGGCAGACGTGGACCGAAACGTACCGCTTGACCGATACCAAACCGCCTTGGGACGTGATTCGATACGAGACCGTCGATGCGGTCCCGGCGGGGACTCGGTCGGTGCTGATGAAGTACAGCTTGAACGCCAGGAAAGCCGGGTCGAACGCCTGCAGCATCTACGGCGTGCGGATGGAGGTGAATCATAAGCCGGTGGCTCCGGAGGTCAGGCCTTTGGAGGTGACGTTCCAGTGGAGCGAAGTGCAAGCGGACCGTTCGCTGGTCCAACGCAGTCACACCCAGCGCGTGGAACAAACACCTGCCCGGTATACAATCAACGTCGGCGGCGCGGATCACCCGATCGTGGATTCGTTGTGCATTGGTCTTGCCGGGACGAATGCGGATGTTCGCTATGGCTACTCGGACGGCCGGGACGTGGGCGGCGAGCGTTTCGTCGACCGCTGGGTCACGTATGGGCCGAATCTCTTGGAAGGCAAACCGTACACTGTCTCGGTGCCGCCCACCGGCCAGTGGGGCGCTGACGACCCGGAGCTTGCGAAACTGACCGACGGTATCGTCGGCCCGCCTTACGCCGGCGGCATGGCGCCCACCGCAGGTGCGATCTGGGATACGAACAGCGGCGAAGTCGAAATCACGGTCCACATGGGGCAGCCGGACACGATCGAAGCCTTCCGCATCCACCTGACCGCCGGCTGGCCCTGGTGGGACGCCCTGCGCGGCGAAGTGAAAGACACGGTCGAAGTGTTGACTTCTCTGGACGGCGAGAACTACAGCAGCCACGGCCTGTTCGAGCTGAACCTTTGGCGGAAGGACATCCCGATCAACCACTTCCTGCCGGACGAAGAGACCGCCCGAGGCTGGAATCACGCGAAGTCGCTGGAAACGCCCATATCGGCTCGTTACGTCAAGTACCGGCTGAAACCGCAACGCGCCGTCTGCGTAACCGAGGTGCAGGCATTGAAGTCCATCCGCTACGAACCGTTCGACATAAGGATTGCGCTGCCGGAGGACTAATATGCACCGCAACAAAAGGAGAACATCCACATGCAAGCGGATTCGGATAGTGGGAGAATGGCAAGACCGGCACCAACGCGCGCGGTCACCGCGTCGCCAAAGAGGTCGGCGACGATGACATGTGGTTTCTTGCTGGCCGGTCTAGCGGCTCTTGTCCATTCGTCCACGCGCGCCGCAGGCCAAGATACTTCGGCGCATCCGCGCTCGCAGGCTAGCCCAGCACATCCAGATGCCGACGCGTCTGCGGCGAAGGCGGTCTCTGTCAAAGCGTTTCCGACGGCTGAAGGGTTCGGCGCAAATGCGCTCGGCGGCCGCGCCGGGCGAGTCATAGAGGTGACGAATCTCGATGATTCGGGGCCCGGCTGAATGCTTCGACCAGCCCATGAGCAAGTGGACGTTCGACTTTGTGTTGCCCGCTGATTCCATCGATCAAGTCCCGATCTCCTGGCGGTTGCCGGATCAACAGGGATGCTATTGGCTGACGGCACGTCTGACCGGCGTGGCGGGGCGTCCCGTGCTGAGTCAGCGATTCGTGCGCGCCATCCCCCCTCCCACGGTATCCGAGAAATTGAAGACGAAGCAGTTCGTGGTGCTCGGCAGTGATGATGCCGCCCAGCGATTCTTCGCATCCCACAGCCTGCAGATGTCGTCACGTCTGGGTAGCTTGTCGCCCGAAACGCATGTGGTCGTGGTCTGGGATGCCTCGCGGTTTTCTCGTGGCGAGAAAGCCCAAACTGAAATGCTTGACCGCTTCTTGCGTGCGGGTGGGAAGATGTTGGTCTTGGCGAGCTCTGCTTGGGACTGGCCGGCATTGTGTGATGTCCAGATCAGGCATGATCCCCGATTCTCTCGTGTTTTCCCGTACAGGGACCGAGAGATACCTTGGCTTAACGGCATTGATCCCCAGTGGCTGATTCGATGGAACGGCTTGGCCGGCACGGTGGCATTCGGTACTATCGAAGGGGCTGTAATGGCTGATGCCGAGAAGATCCTCTGGGCCAAGGAACCTGACACGACGGTGATGGCCATGGTCCCCGCTGCTTCGGGAGAAGGTCACATCGTGTTTGTGCAACTGGATCTCCAACATCGCTTGGACCGATCTCAAAGCGATTACGACGCGGTAGCCGAGCATGTTTTGCTGTGTCTGTTGACCGAAGCGGCACACTGACGGCGCGTGACCCAATCCGTGTCAACTTTCGCTTGGTGAAAGTACGGCCTACTGCGCAAGCGAAGGGCGATGCGGGCACTGCCTACCGAATGAAAACTTGCGTTCTGCAGGCCCCAACCGCGGGAGCCGGCATCAGATGGCGAAAACATCTCTCTTGGCCACGATGTTCATGGGCGTTCTCTTAGGCGTTACCACCGGCCCTTGTCGGTCTTCAACCGAGCGAACGCCGACGATCACCGTGCTGCCTGACTTACCCACGTTTGACACAACGCACTACGGATTAGATAAAAAGGACACATAGCATGATGAATCGAATAACGAGTGGCCAGAAACGGATAATGGCAGTCTCTGCTACGCTACTGTTGGCGGTTACCGGCAGTGTGTTGGAGGGCGCGGAATTCAAGCAGCGATCGGTGAAGCAATGGCACCCTTTCGTGGAGTGGCGGATTGACGACGTGACGGTCGGGGATGCAATAAACCCCTTTGACGTGGTGGCCTGGGTCGTGTTCGAGCACGACGAATCCGGGGAAACGATTCGGACGGGAATGTTTCATGGTGGGGCCGACACGTGGAAATTCCGATTCACTGGGACGAAGGTCGGGTGGTGGAGCTTCGAGACCTCGTGCGCCGACGCGGCTGATCTTGACGGGCTGAGCGGTACCGTCAAGGTTGAGCCGAATGACAATGCGGTGCTCGGGCGAGGGTTCGTAACGAGCAATGATCATGAGTGGATGTGGAGCGGTAACGGCCGAGCGTTTGTGCCACAGCTGGTCATGGGCCCCTCGATCTATATGTACTACCAAAATCCAGGACGCATCGAATCCGGTCTTCGTCGCTGGTACAGCGAGCATGGCTTCAACGGGATACATATCGGTGTGGCAATGCGATGGTACGACATTCATCGCGATCGGCGTGATGCCGACGCCGACGTGCCTAGCGGCGTGGATCCACGTCGGGAGGAGCGTGACTCCGGACCGATGGAGAAGAACCCGAATCCAGACCCTCGCACCTTTGAAACACTTGAGCGGTTGATCACAGCGTCCTACAAGGCCGGCGGAATGGTGCATCTGTGGAAGTGGGGAGATGAGAATCGCACCATGACGCCCATCGGCCTTGTCGGAGGTATTAACGGCGAAGCCGATAGGCGGTTACAGCGATACATTTCTGCTCGGCTCGGGCCGTTGCCCGGTTGGACCATGGGCTACGGGTTTGACCTTTGGGAGTGGGTCGATGTGGATCAGCTACAGGTGTGGCATTCGCACATGCACGAACAAATGGGCTGGCCTCACATGCTCGGAGGTCGCACCCATCGGCACGGCACGCCGCTGGAGGACTTGCTCACCGATCGGCTCGATTACATTGGATTTGAAACGCACCAGCCGGATCTGCAAAAGTACACGAAGGCGTTGGAACTGCATCCGACGAAACCAGTGTTCATGGAGGATCGGTTCCGTGTGCGTGACCCGAGTCCCTACCCCGACAAGGATTACACACCAGAGATGGTGCGGCAGGGGTTATGGCGTTCGATGATGGCTGGGGGTGTCGCGAATATCTGGGGCTATCAGCCCGGGGCAACTGGGGAATCAGACGCGTTCCCGAACCGCGAGCAAATCAAAACGTACGCGACCTTCCACGATCGCTATTTCACGACCAGCATGGTGCGGGATGAAGACCGGACGAACGGGACTTGTCTAGGCACAAAGGACCAATCCGTTCTGCTGTTCTACTGGGAGAATGAGCAGTCGCTGCGAATGGACCTTAGCGGTATGGCGGGAGAGCGTGACGCAGTGGCAGTCGACACGCGCAAACCTTATGAGGAGATTGATCTCGGCGACGTTGCCGATGACCTTCATTGGCAGGCGCGGACCGAGGGCGATTGGGCGGTGGCGGTGACGACACGGCCGAGTCAGCCAAGAGAGCCGCGGCGATAGCGGTGGGGTTGCTGTGCAACACCGAACGAGGTTGAAAGTACAGCAATGAGAAAAGGCTTGCATGACATTAATTAAGAAATCCACAAGAGATGCGTTCCGGTGCGATTACCCGACGGTCAACTGTACGGGACCGGCGACGATTACGTCGGCGTGTTCGCCTTCGATCCACAGACCGGCCGGACGACGGTTCTCGGCCCGCGGCCGGGGCATGCGCCCTACACGCATATCGTTTGCGGCGGCAAGCTCTACTCCAGCGGTTACCCTGGAGGCCAACTTTTCGTCTACGATCCCCAGCGGCCTTGGACGTTCGCTAAGGGCGGGCCGCCCGGACGTTCGTCGGCGAACGAGAACCATCCGGCGACCAACCCTCGCCGCTTGGGCGAGTTCCGGGAAACGCGCGTGGCTATCATGCACAGTTCCGCGCTGGGGGCCGACGGCAAAGTCTACTTCGGTGGCTTCGGCGAACGGAATTACACGGGCGGCGGCTTGGGCTGGTACGATACCACGAGCGGGAAGCTCGACGGCTTCTGGAAACCGCTCAGCGGGTACGCCGTACACTATATCGTCCCGGTGCTCGAGGGCCACCAGATCGTAATTTCTACGACGACGGCGCCGAGCGAACTGAAGGACAACCTGATGCCGGAAGAGGCCAAGCTGTTTCTCTTTGATGTGGCCGAAGGGAAGATCCGTCGCGAGATTGCGCCGGTCGCGAACGCACGGACCACCGGGCTGATCGCCGAGGTGGCGCCTGGACGCCTGCTCGGACTGACCGCAGACCGGGAACACCCCGATCGCAGCATCCTCTACGGAGTGGATGTGACCACGGGCGAGGTAGGTTTCCGGAAGTCTTTCCCCTCGCCGGTCTCAACCGATGCCAACTGGCCGCATTGGGTCGACCCATCCTACGTCTACGAGCACTTGACCCTTGGCCCGGACGGATTCGCCTGGACTTACTTGCAGGACGTACTGGTTCGGATCGACCCGAAAGACGCGTGCATCCACGTCATGGGCAGGGTCGATCCCGTCGGCTATCCGACGTTCGCCGGAAGGGACATCTATTTGTCTGGATCTGAGAGTCTGCGGCGGATCCGCCATATCGTGGAGACGCCTTGACGGCTGGTTCGGTGAGGTCGGCGGGGTACAACCTGCCGGATTGGACAGACCAAAGGGGATGCGGAAACTGTCCGACAGATCGAGATTAGGCAACGTGGACAATTACACAGTCCC
Source organism: Planctomycetota bacterium (assembly GCA_051745935.1). Lineage (GTDB taxonomy): Bacteria > Planctomycetota > Planctomycetia > Pirellulales > Pirellulaceae > JBNJEM01. The sequence continues at coordinate 565 of JBNJEM010000115.1, read as the reverse complement.
GCGCCGCATGGCTGCGGCAGCAGGCATGGCTCACGGAAGAAGAAGGAGGGCGCCCACGAGAGACTTCAGCATCGCGGCGTTGGTGATCATGTCCGGCCTGGGACGTGACCCTGAAGTGGGACGAAGTAAAGGGTATAGGGACGCTGAAGTGGCGGGCGAATGCCGGGAAAAGCAGATCACGCGACCGTACCCTCTCGCCTCCGCCCCCGCCCGAACCACAGCACCAGCTGGATCTGGGATTCTTTGAGCGCCTGTTTACGCCGAAGGCGGAACGCTCCTTTGCCGATGGCTGCAAGGCATGTCTGGAAGGTAAAAACCGGAAGGCCTCCCAGGAGCTCCGTGCGGCGGCTCATCTTGCCGATGGCGCGTTTCTGGCCGGGTTTCTGGCGATGAGCGACCAGCGACTGGACGACGCAATCTGGCTCCTGAAACAAGCCTCGGCCAAGTACCGCACGCTGGGGCGGCACTTCGACAAATACGGCCTGACCGTCGAGCTGGCTCTCCCCATCACCGAGTTCGTGGTAGCCCACATCCGCCCCTGCCGGCGCGGCGTCTTGCTCGGACT
>JBNJEM010000114.1:0-15046 GCA_051745935.1 Planctomycetota bacterium | reverse complement strand
AAGAGAAATCACGGTTGCCCGTGGGACTCGCTCGGTTGAAGTGGATTTGGAGCGTATCGTGTCCATGACGATTGACGAGCAGCGGTATGAGGAACTGTGTGACGACTACAGGGCTGAGTATACCCAGTACGACGAGTATCGGGATTGGAAGCAGCAAAACGATGCCGTCGAGAAAAAACAGGCCTTGGCCGATCTGCTCGGGAGAATGGCGACCGAGGCGGACGCCATGGAGCGGGGTTCGGAGGACCAGTTCATAGCCTATGACGTGGCGTATCACTTAGCCGTGGAACAGATGGAGTTGGTCTTGGCTCACTCGATTTTGGACAAGTTAAGGACGTCTCGATGTATCAGTGAGCAGGAAGAGAGCGAGCGGAAGAAGACGTTATGCGATCTGGCCGTTTCCGAGGCGGATTTGGAAATGACGCGAGCGTTTTTTAGCCGAGCCGATACCGGGAGTCAAACGCTGACAAACGAAGAAATGCGGATTCTGGGGGAACGCATCAGCCAAGCCATGATGCCGGACGAGGAGTATGAATCTTGGGAACGGAAGGTCGGTTTCTTTCAGGATCACGGACTGCTGACCCCCGTCTTGGCCGCTGAAACACGGGCCCGATTGTTGCTCAAAAAAGCGAAGCAATCCTCACGACTCGACCCTGCCCCTCTGATTGATCTGGCTAAAGAGATGTTGGAGCTGGTGCCGGAGCTGTTGGAACAAGGGACGGAGGAAGCGTTGGCGACCTCACGGGATCTTCTCGACACCGCGAAAAAGAGCCAACGCGTGACCAGCCGGAACCCGCGTATCCCCGTCTCCCTGCGCAACCGCCTCCATCAGCTTAAGGTTTTGACCCAGCAGCGGGACGAACTCATCACGCGGTACCGCTACATCGTGAAGGCCAGGCAGTCGATCGCGGCGGGGCGGGGCACGGCCACTGAGCACAGACTCGTGGGGCTCTGGTTGTTGGAAAAGTCTGAATATGACGAGGCACGGCGGCATTTGAGACAGTCGGATGACCCGCCGCTGGTCGCGATCGCCAGGCCCGTGCCTGAAACGGAGCGGGAACGGTCCGAACTGGTCGCCGATATTGAATCCGAGGCGAAAAAGACCAAATATCACACGCGACAAAAAGCAGCGCTAAAGGCGTACGCCACGTACATTCAGCAGCTGAACTGATCGCCATGGACAGACGCCGCCGGACCATCACTTTCCGAAACCGTTCACCGGCAAGAGCCTGATATCCGCGGACGTTCGCACTTCCCTTGCACATCTTGAAGTAGGGCTTTTCAAGGTGCAAATGCCACGGGCTTGTCCCGTGGTCCGTTACGTTCCACGCTACCGACAGGCCAGGAGTGGTGTATCTGACCGGTTTGTAGCGGCGAGCGCGATCCACCACGGGACAAGCCCGTGGCATCCATGCGGGCCTTGCGTGTCCAGGCCGTGCAGCAGCACCCGTGAACGGCTATCACTTTCCCAAAACCAATGATGCACCCCCGTTCTGATACCGTTGTCGGTTCAAATGTTTCGGTTGGAAAGGCCTCCGCGCTGGCCGTCCGGCCGCTCATCGTCCGCGATCATCGACGTGCCCTGGCCGTTTCACACCCTCATCCACGGGCCCGCCCACCGGCTGCCTCTCCCAATCCCTCTCTCGGGCTTCGCCCCCCGGTTTCCGCCCCCCACTGGCCCCATCGGGCCGCGAGAATTCCGTGGGTGTTCGTTTTGGCCTTCGTGGCCGACGCTTAATTCGATTGAGAGGATTCGATCGGTGTGATCGTCGTGATGCAAACGAGGGCGGCAATCTTTGTTTTCAACGAGCCATCCTCGGCCCGGTACAGAATATGGGCGGCAATGTCATCGACCACGCAAAACTCGGGACTTGGAATCACCAATCTTTGGCCGTCATTCATTGAGAGCTCCACGGGGCCCGACCGCACTGCGTCCATTAGGGTTTCTCTGTCCAATTCATCCCCCTTTCTGATACCGTTGTCGGTTCAAATGTTTCGGTTGGAAAGGCGCTCCGCGCTGGCCGTTCCGCTACGGGTTGGGGTCGCGCCGGACATTTGTTTTGTCTCTCATCTTTTTGTCTAGTTGGCATTTTAAGACAAAAACATGCAAGATAAAAACGGCACGTCGAAAAACTCGCGAATAACGTTGCTCAACCATGATGCGGCTTACCCTCTGACGGTTGAAGGGGAAGAGCGGCGAGACGCCGAACAGCCACCCGATACGTTGCGATGCGACCGGTTTCCGTTTAGACTACCGGGTAGTCAACGCTTCACGATGTGAAGGATGTCCATCTCTCCGCGGGTGACTGTTCATCCGGCACGGGGAACAATGCGATGATGTGTTTCTCGGATTCGTGGGACGTTTTGACGGGTGCTCCCGTGGCGAGATTCGTGGACGGTATCGTCCTTGAAGTTGACGTGGTTGACGGCTCGAATATGGGGCATTTCGGCAACGATTTCCGGTCGGTGTTACGGATTGTCCAATTCGCTCATGAAGCTGATACCGAGGCAGTGCCTGAGGCGGGGGCAGTGCCTGAGGCGGGCAACATCAAGCAGTAATGCTACCGGCTGGAATTGATTATAAAGGTCGCGGATGACTTTCTCCGCCGCGAGTCCGACTAGCGGGAGGACGGCTTGCGTCGGGCCGCTTTCCACCCGGAAGAATCCAACCGCCTGAAAAACAAGTTGGTCGCGATAATATCGAAAAAGAGGAGATCAAAATGACAAAAGGTTCCAACATGAATCGGCGTTCATTCTTGAAGCAGACCGCTATTGTCGGCGGAGTCGTCGGCGCGGCTCCCATGATCCTACCGCACAATGCTTTTGGAGCCAACGATCGCATCGTGGTCGGCAGCATTGGGGTGGGCAAGATGGGCAGTGGTCAGCTGAAGAAGCTGCATAAACGGAGCGGGGTCGTGATCGGCGCCGTGGCCGATGTTTATCTCCCACGCGCCCAACAGAGGGCCGAAATGGTAAATGCCGACGCATACCAGGACTATCGCAAACTTTTGGAGCGAGACGATATTGACGGCGTCGTCATAGCCACGCCTTTACATTGGCATGCGCTTAATTGCATCCACGCCGCCCAAGCGGGCAAGGACATCTATTGCCAAAAGCCGATGACGCACAATGTTTTCGAGGGACGCAAAGTTGTCGAGGCCGTCCGCAAGTACGATTGTGTGTTCCAAACCGGCAGCCAGCAGCGCTCGGGCCGGAACGAACATATTGGCATCACGCACGTGCGCAATGGCGCGCTCGGCAAGATGAGCCGAGTGATCGCTTCCGATTATCGAAGCCCTCAGGAAACGAGACACCCAAAGGAGAAGATCCCCGAAGGTCTGGATTGGGACATGTGGTGTGGTCCCGCCATCATGCCACCGTACAACTTCGTGGTTTGGGACAATAGCAGCAAGCCGAGTTGGTCCGGGGTTCGGCGGTTCTCCGGCGGCGACATGACCGATTGGGGCTCCCACGGTCTGGATATCGCTCAGTGGGGGCTTGGCATGGATGACAGCGGCCCGGAGGAAGTTTGGGTCGAGGGCGAACCGTTCAAGCCAATGTATAGTACTCCACAGAATCCCGGCAACCGACGGGACGGGCCTAACAAGCCGACCGTCTACATGAAATACCCCGGTGATATCATCATGGAGTTTACCGGCGGGAGCAAAAGCGGGGTCCGTTTCATCGGTGAAGCGGGCAGTATTCAGGTGACTCGCGGCAGTTACAAAGCCGATCCGGGCGAGCTGATCGAGGGCCCGCTCGAGAATCCCGATGAGAGAATCCATCGTGGCTATGAATACGCGGTGGGGACCGATCATGAACAGGATTGGTTGAACTGCATCAAGGAACGCCGCGATCCCATCGCTTCCGTCGAAGCGGGCCATCGGACGGCCATCATTTGTCATTTGGGCAACATCGCCCGCTGGGTCAGCCACGTTACTGGCGAAACCGGAAAGAAACTCAAATGGGATGCAAAGGAGGAACGATTCACCAACTGCCCGATAGCGAATAGCTTCTACCTGAACCCGCCCCGGCGCAAAGGGTATGAGTTGCCGGACTCCGTGTAAGTCGATGCCGTGTCGCCAATGGTCAATCGGCCCCTATCACGGGGGCCGAGAGCCTGCGGGAGCACGTTGAGTAAAAAGAGAACGGGGGGCAACCCTGAACGGAGTAGCGGTTCCCCGTGAAAATCGCGATGGCGTTGTCGGCGGTGAGCTGGCGGCGTTACGCCAGGATCGAAAAGCAGGACCGAGACACCGCAAGCTGCAACTGCCCGTAACCGTTCACGGGCAAAAGACTGGTGTCCGCGGGCGTTCGCACGTCCGTTGCACATATTGGGGAAAGGCTTTTCGAGGTGCAAATGCCACGGGCTGGTCAAAATCCCGGAAATTGGGTAAACCAGCGGGAGTAGGTTTACAGCATTTGTTGCGCGTCCTCGTTTCAAACACTGGACCTCTCCCCACCCACGCCGTGACGATCATTAGCGGTGCTCCAGGTGCCATGATAGGCCCACGGATGGCAGTACGGACCCACGGATGAAGAAACGGAAGACGCCGTGCGGCTTTTTTCACGGGTGAGCCCCGTCCGCCGTGTTCCCTTTGGTCCTTTCAGTCCCTGAGGTCCTTGATTCGACGCGGGCCAGGACGCAAGGCGCAACAAAACGGGCCACAAGGACCTAAAGTTTTTCCCCATCCCAGCCGCGGCCCGGGGCCCGAGTGGTGGGCGGGACGGATTCGGATCGCTCCGGCTTCAACGGTCACCGGGCCTCGATCCCCAGCCTACGAAACGCGGATGGGCGGGGGGGCGCCTGAGTGCCGAGCGACTGTCTCGCCCGAGCGGAGACCGGCGGATGGACAAAATGGCATGCTCAAGGGCTCGGCTGCGACATTCTGGCCGGCGGCGATACCGTCTGGCCATCTCCGTCCGTTTCCACCCGCCGCCGTCTCCAGGTCGCGGTCCCCCCGTCCGACGCGCTCCCTGGCTCGCCCTCGATCCCGACCGATGGCGTTGACTTGGCTGGCATGAAAGTTGCGACCCCGTTTCGCAATCGCGGCAAGCGGAGGGCTGCGGTGACCGGTTTGCCGCCAGCCTGACGCCAGGTCAACGTGACAAATCGACTCACAGCTGACAAATCGACTCACAGAAGTGTTTTCACCAGAACAGGAGAATGAACCATGGCAACCAACCGTAAAACCACGTGGCTCGCTTTAGTCATTGTATTGGCAATGGGGGTCGTGGGCGTGGGTGTGGTAACGATGTTGCCCCACACCGTGTCCGTGCTTACCTATGCCGCGGAGCGTGGTACGTCTCAGGCGGCCAAGCAGCAACTGTCCGAAGCCAAGGACCTGACGTCTGCCTTCCAGAACGTCACCAAGGCATTGCGGCCGTCGGTGGTGAGTATTAGCTCGATCAAGAAGATCAATCTCGGTGGTGGGATGAGAGGCGAACGCGGTCAGGTGCCCGAGGAGTTCCGCCGCTTCTTTGGCGATGACAGGTTCGATCGCTTCTTTCGCGGCCAGATTCCGGAAGAGGGATTCCAGCAACGCGGCATGGGCACGGGCGTGATCGTGAGCAAGGACGGGTATATTCTCACGAACAACCACGTGGTGTCGGGGGCGGATGAAGTCACTGTGACATTGTCCGATGACCGGAGAGCCAAAGCCGAGACCGTGGGAACCGATGCCAAAAGCGAGTTGGCGGTCTTGAAAATTGAGATGGAGGACTTGGTACCCGTTGAACTCGGCAACTCCGATGCAATCAAAGTCGGCGAATGGGTGCTGGCCATCGGAAGTCCGTTCGGCTTGACGCAAACCGTCACGGCCGGGGTTGTGAGTGCCAAAGGGCGAGCCAATATGGGGATCGCCGATTACGAGGATTTCATTCAGACGGATGCCGCCATTAACCCGGGCAACAGCGGTGGACCACTGGTCAACCTGAAGGGCCAAGTCATCGGGATCAACACGGCCATTGCCTCCCGAACCGGCGGTTACATGGGGATTGGTTTTGCCATTCCCAGCAATATGGCTCGGCAGATCATGGACAGTATCATTGAGACTGGAGAAGTTAAACGGGGACGGCTCGGTGCCATGATCCAGGACCTCACAAAGGAGCTTGCCAATTCGTTTGGATATGACTCAACCGACGGCGTTCTCATCGGGGACGTGGTCGCTGGTGGTCCGGCGGACGAGGCGGGGGCTCGCGCCGGGGACATCGTCGTCGAATACAAGGGCAATCCGGTCAATTCGGCGGCCAAGTTTCGTAACGCGGTCGCGGCGACCAAGCCCGGTTCGGAGGTCGAGCTCGTCGTCTTCCGCGACGGCGAACGGAAGACCCTGCAGGTGACGATTGGACTGTTGGAGGACGAAGAAGAGCCGGCACGGGAACCAGCCGGGGATGCAACCCGCCGTGACCTCGGCATGCAACTGCGGACGCTGACACCAGAACTGGCCGAACAGGCCGGGGTGGACACGGACGAAGAAGGCGTGATCGTCGCGGCCGTCGCGCGCGGCAGCGTGGCCGCTCGGGCGGGGCTCCGTCCCGGCGATGTGATCGTTGCTGTCGGCAACTCCTCAATCGCCAACGTCGCTGATTTCCGACAGGCGGTCGATGAGGAAAAGCTGAAGGAAGGAATTCGACTGCAGGTGAAGCGGCAAGGGATGCGGCGTTTCGTGGTGCTCAAGAAGTGACTGAGCCGCTTTCCAGAAAAGGAGGGACTTGCTCTCGGGGCAGGGGCTCGGCCCACAAGCCCCGAGCGTGGCCGACGTTTCCAGCTTCGGTAATCAGGGGGGACGCCGGCGGCGGCTGGAAAGGGAATTGAATATTGAATATCGAGCAAGGAATCATGCATGACGAAGGAAGTCCCCAACGTTGCCAAGAATTGAACGGTCACGGGACAGTTTGGACTGACCCAAGGCGTGCCAACAGGCGATGATTGGCCTGTTGTTCGAACTTGAATTCACGAATCTCGAAAGGGGGCGATCTGGATTTGTCGGGCTATCAGCGTTCATTAGCGGTTAAGCGGTTCTGACTCCTTGATCGGCCCTCAGGTGCATCATCCAATCGATCAATCGGAACAGCTCGCGCACCCCGTATATCCCGCGTCATACAAGCTGCGTACCACCTGCCACTTGGCGCGGAACCGTCCGTCGGGGTCACCGGCCGTCCGCAGGGCCTCGAAACGAATAGTCTTCCCGCCACTCGTCCGCCAGCTTGTCGATCAGCTTGCAGATCGGGAAGGTCAGTCCACTCTCAAAGTCCCCCACCTGAAACTGGTCTTCATGGGGCCGCCAATTCCCCTGCGGATCGGCCAGCACCACGACCGCGACCACCCGCTGGTCGAACGCCCAGAACAAGCCGCTGTTGAACTTCGCGATGCGACGCTCGAATCCCGCTTCCGGCGTCGACTGAATTTCCAGATGCAACAGAATCCACTGTAACTGTCCCGCGTGGAGACGCCCTTTCACCAGCATATCCACCTGCTTGTTGCGGCGTCCCGTCTGGCCGAGAAATCGCGACGTAACCGTTCACGGCCAGGGTAAGGCGACGTACCTCAAGTCGGTCGAGCAACTCGTCGCGTTCATCACGGCTCATCTTGTCGAATCTTTCGGCGATTTTTTCAAACTCGTGTGGATCGATGTTCATCGGAAGTCCTCCTCGTCGCAGAGGTTGTATTTCAGGCGGTCGGATTTTTCCGGGCGGAAAGCCGCCCTGGGACGACATGACGGCAGCGCTCGACGTGCAGCCTGAGTCGTATCGTGTCCGGGCCTGAGCGGACTTTGCGGCGTAAAGAGCTACCACGCGGAGCAAGCCGAAGGCGCCGCTTTTGAGGAGGACGGAGTTGGCGTTTATCCGATTTGTCGTTCGGGCTCGGCATACGATTCGGTCAAGATGGCTCGGATTCGCTCGAATTCCTGATGGCTTACGAAATGGATGGCAATCTTACCTCGACCCTTGGCGTTCTGGCGAATATCGACTTTCGTCCCCAAGGCGTTTCGCAGTTCTTGTTCGAGAGCGGCGATTTGGTCGTTGCGTTTGCGTTCTTTTTTGGAGGACTCCGAGCCGCTCACGACTCGCAACGGCTCTTGGTCTTCCTGGTCAATCCGTTCGGCCACCTGCCGCTCGGTCTCTCGCACGCTCCAATCATGCTCTTGAATTTGTTCGCAAAACACGGTTTGCATCCGTTCGTCCCCCAGGGGCAACAGCGCCCGGGCGTGGCCGGCGGTGAGTTGGTTGGCGCGAACCGCGTCAATGACGGCGGTGGGCAATTCCAGCAGCCTCATCAGATTAGCGACCGTGGAGCGATCGATCTTCAATCGGTTGGCCAGCTCCTCTTGCGGACAGTGATGCTGATCCAAGTACCGTTTGAACGAGAGTGCCTTTTCGATGGGGTTGAGGTCCTTGCGTTGCAGATTCTCAACGATCGCCAGTTCGGCCACGAGCTGGTCATCGGCCTCGCGAACCCGTGCCGGTATTTGTGTCCAGCCGGCTTCAACAGCGGCCCGCAAGCGGCGTTCGCCGGAAATGAGCTGAAACCGCTCGCCCGTCCGCCGGACCAGCACCGGCTGCAGCATTTCATGTTCCTTGAGGCTTTCCGCCAAGGACGCGATTTCCGTTTCGTGAAAGTCGCGGCGGGGTTGGAAGGGGTTGCTGTCAATCTCATCGGCACTGAGATGCAGGATCCCGTTTTCTTCCCCGTCCCCCTGGGTATCCGAGTGGCCCGGTGGATTCGCGGGGGAAGGGCTGGGCATTTGGAACGCGTGATCCACCGTGCCCTCATGGCTGGCATTCAGCGCGAGTTGTGCTTCCTCCTCGGTGCCGAGCAAAGCGGCCAAGCCACGTCCCAATCGACGGTCCTTACTCACGTTCCAGTACCTCCATGCAGAGTTCGATATAGGCACGCGCGCCGCGCGACCGCGGGGCGTAGTCAATCACGGATTTCCCATGACTCGGTGCTTCCGAGACCGCGATATCCCGGGGAATCACGGTGTCAAACACGATTTCACCAAAGAATTCTCGTACTTCCGCGTCCACTTCCAGCGTCAGTTCCAGGGCGTCATTGTACATCGTCAGCAGAATTCCACCGAACTCCAACCGGCCGGGGCGAGTCTGCATGATGTTGCGGATCACGTGAATCATTTGCGTCAACCCTTCCATGGCGAAATACTCGCACTGGATGGGCATTAAGACCTCGGTTGACGTGAGCAGCGCGGCTTGTGTCAGTTGCCCCAACGAAGGCGGACAGTCGATCAAGACATAGTCAAACGCGCCGAACCCGTGGGTGAGATGTTGCTCCAACATCGAGGTCTCGTCCGCGTTTTCCGCCAGATGGGTTACGTCTTGAAAGCTGCGACAGCCGGGCAACAGCACCAGGTTGGGCACCCCCGTGGGGCGCAGCGAATCGCGCAGCGGCGTCCGCTGCACCAAACAATGACGCGCCGTGGGTTGCTGGCCCAAGCCGGAGGTGGCATTGCATTGCGGATCCAGATCGACCAGCAGTGTCTGGCAATCCGCTTTGGCCATGGCAGCCGCCAGATTCAATGCGGTGGTCGTTTTGCCGACACCTCCCTTCTGATTAGCCACACAGAAGACATTGGCCACCTGCGTCTCTCCCTGTCACGATGTCCGCGCGCGCACGGTTGCCCCGCGGCAGTATGGTGTTCCTGCTGGGACGAAGTATAACCGCACGAGGCTGTCCGAGGAAACGGCAGTTTCGCGGAGTGTTTCACGTGAAACAATCGGATTGTAGTGCTAGCACCGGTTGAGGGCGAGTGTTTCACGTGAAACAGTGCCGGTCAGGCGGAGCGGAGTGTTTCACGTGAAACAATCAGGTTGTATTGCTAGCGTCGATTAGGAGAAAGTGTTTCACGTGAAACATTGTGGATCAAGTAATGGGAGTGTTTCACGTGAAACACTTCGGTTCCACCGCGTGCAACGATCGCCGAGGGCGTGAGGAGCGGTTGGAGGGCAGCAGCAGTGCGGGGCGGATCCAGCGGGTCGCGGTCCCGTTATCCCGTCCTGAGGGGGCGCCAAGATGGCGTTTGTCCCGGCCCTCCGGGGCAACACTCAGACGTGTTGCAGCCAGACCAGTTGGTAAGGCTCAAGTCGCAAGGGCTCCGAGGTGCCATGGGTTTTATCCTGGAGAAGATCATGAAAGAAGCGGCCCAAGCCGGTTGTTCGGAGCTTATTGCCGATCATGACCTGTGGTGTCTCGGAGAAGTTGGCGAGCACGATCAGGCGATGGCCCTCGCGAATGCGCAGATAACCGAGGATGTGTTCGTTTGCGGTGTCAATCAGTTCCATCTCCTGTCCGGCCAGGGCGGGCAACTGTTTTCGCAGGGCAATCAGCTTCTGAACGGATCGAAAGATTCGTTTGCGGATCGATCCGTTTCCGGACTCGAGGTGGTCGTCCAACTCTTCCAGGTACTCCCACTTCATGTGGGGGCGATGGATCCAGCGGGTATCGCCCGCTTTGGCGGGATCCTTCACGAATTCGTAGTTATTGAGTTCCCCCCACTCCTCGCCCAGGTAGATGAGAGGAATGCCGCCGATGCTCAGGCTGATCCCGTGCAGAAGCAGCATCCGGCGGATGGCCATTTCCTTCTTCTCCTCGTCTTCCTCTTCAATGGCTTGCTCCAGGCCAGCCAGCGACGCCAGGGTCCCGGAGATGCGCATGTCTCCCGTCTCCCGGTTCTCCTGAAAGGGAACGCCCCGGGCGAAGGAGCCGGGGAACTGTCCGGAATAGAACTCGCTCAGGAACTGGCGGTGATCATAGGCATTGACGCCGATGGCCGCCGCGTCCCCGTCGTCGAAGGTCCAGCCAATGTCGTCGTGGCAACGGAGGTAGTTGACCCAGGCGGTATTGGGTGGCAGGCGGAAGCGATGGCGTAGTGTTTGGGTGAGCAGTGTCACTTTCCGCGTGGCCAACGATTCCCACAGCAGCGCCATCAAGGTCGGGTTGTACGAGATCTGGCACTCTCGCGGGTTGACGTATTTCACGATTTCATCGGGATGCACGATGGCCTCGGATTTGAACAGCAACCCTGGCGTGGCGATGCGAGCGAGCCGGTTGAAGGCTTGAATGAGCATGTGGGCTTCCGGCAGGTTCTCGCAGCTCGTCCCCATCTTCTTCCAGGTGAACGCGACGGCGTCCAACCGCAGGATATCGACGCCGGTGTTGGCGATGAAGAACATTTCATCGAGCATGGCTCGGAACACGGCGGGGTTGCCATAGTTCAAATCCCACTGAAAACTGTTGAAGGTGGTCCATACCCAGCGCTGCATGCCATCATGCCAGGTGAAGTTGCCGCGGCGCACCCGCGGAAAGATCTCGCGCAGCGTGCGTTCGTACTGCTCCGGCAAGGTTCGGTCCGGAAAAATATGAAAGAATTCCTGGTATTCCCGGTTCCCGGCCTGGGCGCGCCGAGCCCATTCGTGATCGTCGGAGGTGTGATTGAAGACGAAGTCCAGGACCAGTACGATCCCCGCCTCGCGAAGATCTCGCGCCAGCAATCGCAGGTCGTCGATGGTTCCCAGTCTGGGGTCGACGGACCGGTAGTTGCTGATGGCATACCCGCCGTCACTATCGCCCGGCCGCACGGCAAAGAGCGGCATCAAGTGCAAGTAGCTGAGGCCGAGTTCCTTGAAATAGCCGACGTGCTCCCGCATCTTGCTCAGGTTTTCACTGAAGAGGTCGACGTAGAGCGCGCCGCCGACGATCTTTTCCGAATTGAACCAATCCGGTTCGTTAATTCGATGATGATCCAGCTCGCGCAGCTCCTCGGGCCGGTCCGCCCACGCACTCGCCGCCGTGGTCAGCACCTGCTCGACGTGATAGAAAAAGTCGTAGCGGGATCCGTAGAGCTGAAACAGGAGCTCGAACAGGGAGTGCCAGTAGTGGTGTAACCGCACGTCGAATTCGTGCCGCTTGGCCTCGTTGATTTGCGTGGCGTGCCAGACCTCTTCCAGCCGTGGTTGCAGTCGCTGCAGGGTCAGATCGGCTTTGAACGCAATGTCCCGTGCTGCTTGGTTCTCATTCGACCTGATCATTGGGGATGACGATCTTATCCAAGAAATTGTAGTAGCTGATTCCCTCAAGGATGCCGGCCGCGTGCGAGGCGTTCGCGAAGTATACGCGTGGTCGATCCCGAAGACGATTCAGTTCCTTGCTGTGGTTGGCAACGACAACGCCGAGAGGGCGTCCCAAGAGCATTCCCGCGTCATTGCCAGAGTCACCGGCAACCAGTACGTGTTCGGGAGCGAATCCCCATTTCCACAGGACATGCCGCACGGACAAATCGCTGCCGCCACGCACCGGGATGATGTCAAGATACATGCCCAGCGACATAACAACCTTAGCACGCAGCCCCGCCCCGCGAAGAATTTTTTTGATCGCGGTACTGCTCGGGCTGACCCGCGTGTCCACCTCATAGCTGATCTTGAACTCCGACTGATTACTCTCGTCTTGCAGGTAGAGCCCCGCGACATTGTCCAACACCCGCCGAATTTCGTCCGGCTTCCACGAATACCCGATCGATTTTCGCCAGCTTCGATCCGGGGTTAGTCCCGCTCCGTAATGCAATTGGGTGCCCACGTCCGTGTCGATCAACTCCGGCCGCGGCAGCCCCAATTCCTCGATCAATGCCATGGCGCTGTCCAGCCTCCGCCCGGTGGCAATTCCAAACCCGACATGCTCGTTGTCCCGCAACAAATCCAGAAACTTCTTCAACGACTCGTCGTCGCCGGTGAGCGTGTTATCCAAATCGGTGATAATGAGACGATCAAAGTCCGGCAACCGTCGCGAGATCGACTTGTTCACCAAAACCGGTGGCGGGGAATGCTGAAGGATATCGCGCAGATCTCGCAGGTACCGATCCGCGTGATTCTTCCACGAGTAGTGTTCGCGAGTCCCCCGGATGCCGTTCTCCGACCACTCAGCCCATTGTTCCGGTTCGGTCAACACCCGAACCAGAGTGCGTTCAATCGCTTTCTCGTCCAACACGTCCACAAGCAGCCCGTTGCGGCAGTTGGCAATGATGTCTCGCGGCCCGCCATCGTTCGTCGCCACGACCGGCAGTCCAGCCGCCCCGCCCTCCAAGAGCGTCAGCCCGAACGGCTCGGTCAGCGCGGGGTTAATAAAAACCCCCTTGCTCGCCGCCGCCAAACGATACAGTTCCGGCACGTCCTCCGCCGCGTGCTTCTTCGGATAGGCGACCTTGCCATACAGGTCATGGCAGTCGATCAGGTACAACACGTTGCTGATGATCTGTTGTTGGGCTTTCGGCAACCGCCGCAAATCGTCGCGGCATCCCATGATCATGACAAGGTTGGCCAACTCCTGCAATTCCTCGCTCTCACCATACACCCGGACCAACATCTCCAGGTTTTTTCGCTCGTCGGGACGAGCCATGGTCAGAATCATCGGTTTCTCCGGCTCGCGCAAAAACCGAGCCAGCTCATTCGCGATCGGGCCCGGTTGCCAATCCGAGTCCGGCGGGGAAAACAAGGACAAATCCACCCCCGGGGGAATCACCTCCATCCGCTCCGGTACATAGTGGTCATACAACGCGTATTGCTGCTGCACCTCCTGACTGGTGCTGGCCACGACCATCGAAGCGGTTTCCAGGGCGATTTCTTCAGCCTCAATGCGGAGCCCGAACTTGTATTTCTTCTCCAGCGAGTCGCGGGACACGTTGCTCAACAACAACCGCTGCCGTTTTACTCGCCCCAATGAGTGGCCGGTGAATACATAGGGAATATGCAATAGCCGGGAAATCTGGGCGCCGGCCAGCCCGGCGTCCGCGTAGTGGCCGTGAATGATGTCCGGAACACCGGTTCGCTTGAAATGCTGCAGCGTTTGATCAATAAACATTTCAATGAACGGCCACAACGACTCTTTTCGTAGGTATCGCTTCGGTCCAAACGGAATTCGCACGATCTTGGCCTTGTCCGAAATCCGTTCCTCCACTTGGGCATAGTCCTCATCCACCTTGGGATCAATGACCTGGCGAGTTAGCACTTCCACCTCGCGTACCTGAGCGTGCTCCGCAAGCTCACGGGCCAATTCAAGCACATATTTCACCTGCCCCCCCGTATCCGCATCTCGCCCATATTCCGGCGCTCGAGCTCGAATGAGACCATGCAAACTGATCAACGTGATCTTGAGCTTACTCGATTTGCTGTACGGAAACTCCGACAGGCTCTCCTCGGCTGCCCACTCCCGATCCAACTCTTGCTCTTGCGACGAAACGTCCGCGCCTGATACCATTTCCTTTTTCCCTTTCCCTGTTTACCCAGAATCCGCAATAGCCCCAGCACGCCCAGGTAGCCCCAATGCGACGTTGCGGCGAAACCGGGCCAACCGCACCCTCTAAACGCCCCGACTCCGCCCCAGGGAGTGCCGTGGACCCGCCCCGGGGTAAGCAAGACGCGATTCGCGAGCGAACTCAAGCCGCCCGAATCCGCCCTAATCCCCCCTCACTCGCGGGTGATCCGGAAGGAGCCGCCCCCGGTGACTTCACGGGACCGCGCGGCCTTCCAATCAAAGCCGAAGCCTTCCATCCATTGCGCGGATTCGGCTCCGCAAAACGATCAACCACTAAGCCCACTACGAAAAAACCACTATGAACCTTATCAACCACCGTGAAATGCGAACAATCCCCCTCCAGCTGAAAGTGTCGCGGACCTTTACCCGCGCATTCTAGCGAATTGTCCCACCGCAAACTACGCGCCGCCCCCTCCAGAATCCGCGGTAGTCTAGGTGGGAAAGAGAGGAAGGGCGGATAGTTCAGGGTCGACAGAGAGACTGGGGCATTACGCCGTGTGGCGTATCTGGGACGCGCCTACGACGCATCGTGATCACGCCCGACACGAATGGGGCGGTCCGGGAGTGGGATGGGGAAAAACTTTAGGTCGTTGCCATCCATATTGTTGCGCCGTTCGTTTCGCCGGTAAGGACCTCTAAGAGACCTAAAAAACCTCAGGGAACACGGCGGGTACGCTAACGCATGAAACGCAAGCGACCCGGCTTGTACTCTCTCCGTCTTTCCTC
>JBNJEM010000113.1:0-15148 GCA_051745935.1 Planctomycetota bacterium | reverse complement strand
ACGTCGTTTTGCCCCCCACGGAACGCGAGTGGCTGGTTGAACTTAAAAGCAAGTACGCCGTGGCCGGGCAACCGTGACCAGCCCCAGCGCGACACGTTGTCGGAAGTTGTCGGTCGCCGGGCCCCGTTTTAATGTCCCTGCCCTCCCGTTCGAGGTGAACTGGTTTTTGAAAAACAGGAATCCAAAAAAAGGTCACACTTTAGCCGTCTCAAGCAGAATCTTAGCTTCGTGATCACAAATCCCTTGTGACGTACCCCCTTGAACCGCAAGGCCAGGACCCCCTTGGTCAAGGGGGATTCTCATGGATGCTGCCAGCGGACGGGGCTCCCGTCCCCACGCGAAGGTGCCGTGACTCTTCACCCCGCGGCGTCCTCCGGTTCGAGGGCTAACGGAGTCTCAAAATCGGAAAAATGGTACTCAGCACCCCAACGCGCGACCACTCGCGAAATCGCGAATCCGCCGCGCGGCGTGAGGGAGGTGGTGATATCGCTAAAGTCCAAACAGCCTACGTGTCCAAAGCGGTCGGCCTTTCAATAAAACATAGTTGCTGCATTGTTTATGAGGTCCTTTTGGTTATACTGGGAAGGAATTGACCTTGAGGTGGTTTAGTTGGAACGCCACTGTTGGCCTTGTTGTGATTGTCACAATCTTGTCTGGATGGATGCAAGGTACGTTGCGGCGACGGTGGGGCATCTCGGATAGGGAAAAGATCGCGGCGAAGCGGTTGATGAGTTTTCCGACGACCATGGGGGACTGGGCAACCATTTCCGAGGGAACATTGGATGAAGTGTCGCGAGAGATATTACAACCGTCGGCTTCGTTGGTGAGGACGGTGCGGCGAGGAGATGGTGGGACGCCTGTTGCCATGACCTTAATTGTGGGACCGCCGGGATATGTTGGAGCACACACACCGGAGGTATGCACCAGTGGTTCCGGGTACGAACAGATCGGTTCGAAAGAGAAAGTGACTGTGGTGTGTCCGGAGCATCCCCAACTGCATGGAGAATTCTGGGTAGCCACGTTTCGATCTCGCGGTGTCGATCGGCATTTGCTTCGGGAGTATTGGGCGTGGAGCACGGGGGGGCAATGGGAAGCGTCCAGTTCTTCGCGGCTGGGCTATGGTTTGTTTCCTTACCTGTACAAAGCTCAGTTTTCCTGTCGTCTACCGGCGGGGTCTGATTTTTCGGTCGCGGATCCGATTCCGGACCTTCTGCGGGAGTTCATCGCGGAATCTGGCGACTCGGTCCACCCGGCAACAAAACGGAGCACGCTTCCAATCACCTCGTCGGTGGCGGGAAACCGGAATGGCGTTGTGAGGAGGGGGAGGCAGCCGGTGGGACAACCGTGTTCCCGCGTCCAGAATGCCTTTGATGGCGGGACGTCCGAACCGATGGTTATGGCTTCTCCGTTTCACCGCGAGCCGGCTGACGTTGGTCCACGCTCGTGGTAACGTCGATGCGGCTGGACAATTGGATCGGCATTGAATGGCTTTGCTTTCGTGATAGACAGCTTTGAGAGATCATGATGACTGTTGCAAATCGGCTGAAACCAGATTATGAAGTTTCCGAAGAGGTTGGACGGAGTGCGATTCTCGAGCGGAATCTGGAGCCAACGACGCCATCGGTCTATTTCCGTTGGAAGAGTATGGCTGATCGCGGTATAGCTCTGCTGTTCGTGGTACCGGCTTCGCTCGTTATCGGCGTTCTGGTAGTGGTGATCCGGCTCACATCGCCCGGGCCGGGCATTTATCGGCAGCGCCGGATTGGCAAGGACGGCAAGCCATTCACCATGTTCAAGCTTCGTAGCATGCGGGTGGATGCCGAGCTGGAGTCGGGGGCTATATGGGCGGAAGAATATGATCCGCGCACCACTGGCGTGGGGAAACTGTTGCGAATGTTGCATCTCGATGAACTGCCCCAAATCTATAACGTGCTGCGTGGCGAGATGTCATTCGTGGGCCCGCGGCCCGAGCGTCCCGAATTCGTGGCTGTGTTGTCCATTGCCCTTCCGGATTACGCGGACCGCCTTCTGGTGCCACCCGGCGTGACTGGCTTGGCCCAGATCAATTTGCCGCCCGATAGGAATCTGAACAGTGTTGCTGAAAAGCTGGCGCTTGATTTGGAGTATGTGGAAGACGCGACGCTAACGCTGGATGTGCGGCTGGTGTTGTGTACGATGAGTCGCATGCTCAAGGTTTTCCAGCCAACGTGGGGCAATCTGTTTCGTGTCTTTCGGGATGGTCGCCGCCATCCCAAGTATTTTCCACCCGACGAACGTTTGGCTGAGTCGAATGGTCATGCGTTCTCGGCCGCCGAACTCGAAAAGCGATTGCGGCAGCATTTTGGCGATCAAATCGATTTGAGACTTCCCAGTGCTTATGAAGCTCTAGAGGGTGAAGGCAACGCCAACGGAAACGGAAACGGCCATGGAAACGGGAACGGGCACGCGAGCAGCCGTGCCGCCCATGGTCCAGCGGCGGCGAACGCTCGGGGGACGCGGCAAAACGAGCATTTCACATCGGCATGGGGACGCTGGCGTCGTCGGCCTCGCTAGGAAGCGGTAACGAAATGACGGTCTGATTCAAGGAGTTCGAGCGATGTTCCCAGCTCGGCCCGCCCCAGGGAACACTCAAGTTGCTCGCTCCATCATGGCTATTACCTACGCTACGTGGATCACTCGGCCCGAGGAAAGGCGACCGTCCGCAGCGCCGTAAGCGGGCCGGCCTCCAGGAGTTGCGCCAGTTGTTTCCTGTCTTGTACCAGGAAAGCGCCGACGAAGGCCAGGGCGTTCAAGGAGATTCCCCGAAAACATTCACGAGCCCGCGGAACCAGGAGCATCCACCGCTTGGACACAAGCAAATTGTAAGGCGTCGCCACTAACGCGTCGATTGACTCTGGTAGATCGATTCCCACGTAACACATCATTTCGCGGTAGTGAAACAGCGTATCGATGGCCACGCCCGCCACGTCCCTGGCATCGTCGATATCCCGGCGAACAAACGCGTGGTGAAATGGAAGCCCATCGACCCGAGTGACCCGCCCCACGGGAGACGTGACGGCATCGAGTTTGGAAGAAAGAGTCACCGGATGCCCGTTGGTGTCCCAGCCCGGGGCGGACGGTATCAACTGCAAGTGCTTGTGCCGTTGACTGGCGCCGGAACGCGTTCCGGAATTATAGAACCCCAATGACTCGTATTCGCGCATGCAGCGCCAGAGGGCATGGAAATCCCGCTGGGTCAACTGGGCTTCCTGGTGTTGGAATTCGCGAGTAACAATGAGCAGATGATGGTCCACGACATTGTATTTGTTCAGGACACAGAGGTGTGAGTCCAGGGCATTGGCCACGTACAGCGCTTCTTCGCATGGCAGAAACGGATTATGGTCCTCGTCGGGCGGTGGCTTGTCGCGCAACCGTGAAATCACGCGGATGAGAAACTGTATTCCGCGATCCGAAAAGTAAGTTGCTTCCGTGTCAATCGGCTGCATGGCACCGCTTTGTAAAGCGCGCGCGGTGGTCCGCTGGACTCGATTCCAAAGCGTTCCTGCTGGAAACACATCATTGCGGGGATTGACTTCTCGCTGCTTCGCCATCAACGAATCCATTCTACAAGACTCAACTTCGATGCTCTACGGCTCCCTAAGGCGGCAGGGCCGCCAACCAAATAGGGACACCGCACAGGGATGGTGCGCTCCCGTTGGTCGCTCACGTCAAGGATGCGCGCACCGTGCGCGCCTGTTACGCCCTAAGACGTTAATTATCGCGCGACTCGCCGCGATATGAACGTATTGGCGGCAATACGCTTGCTTCGCCTTCCACCGCGGCCTGGTCCGCGCCGCGCGAACCCGCCACTCACGCCGCGGCAGTCCCTTGCTTATCCCCCCCCTGCCCTTTCGGGAGCGGCGTGGTCTCTGGCGGGGAGGGCCTTGGCATGTGGATGACCGCCATGGCGGGTGCCCCGTCTCTATGCCTTTCCCGGCAGCATCGCTTCGATCCGAGCAACCAGCTCATCTCGCCCAATCCCGCGAACGATGAATTGTTTGTCAGCGGTCGTTTCTCCGGCGCACAAGGTAAGCTGCGAGCGGCGAAGATCCAGCTTCTTGCATAAGAACTGGGTCAGAGCCTTGTTGGCTTTTCCTTTCTCCGCCACTTGGGTAACCGCCACCTTGACGGCGCCCCGATGCAGCCCCCGGATCGCGTTGGCGCGCGCGCCGGGTTGGGCGCGGACCGGCAGCAAGAGCCCCTCGGCATGCTCGCCTAGCACCATCATGCGTCGAGTCCTTGAAACAAAGCACTCCCCACCCGAACCATTGTGGCCCCTTCTTCAACGGCACTCGCGTAATCGGCACTCATTCCCATCGAAAGATGGGACAAGGAAACACCAGGAGGACACTCTTGTTGCATGCGGTCACGCAGCATGCGAAGCGCGGAGAATTCGCGGCGACATTCGTCGCGATTGCTTAAGCGGCCGGACATGGCCATCAAGCCACGAATGTCAAGCGCGTCCCACTCGCTTAACCGAGGAGCCAACGCGATTGCCTCATCGGGTAATAGCCCCGTCTTCTCGGCATCCCGGGATATATTTACTTCCAACAAAATGCGCGGGCGCCGGTCCAGGCGGCGTGATTCCTTCTGAAGGCTGTCAAGCAGGCGGGTGCTGTCCACGGACTGAATCCAGGTCACCAAGGGCAGCGTCCGGCGAATTTTATTCCGCTGCACATGCCCCACCATGTGCCACTCGATGGGTAAATCCTGGAGCAATTCAGCTTTTCGCCACAACGTCTGGGGCCGATTCTCGGCCACCGCGCGGCAGCCCGCCCGTACCAGGGCACGGGTGATATCAGCATCCACGTACTTGGTCACGGCAACCAGCGTGACATCGGCGGGGTTGCGACCACCGCGCTGGGCCGCCGCCGCGATTTCCTCCTTCACTGCAGCTAAATTATCCGCCAACAAGCGTTCATTTACCATGGTAATAACTCGAACTGTAAGCTTCGCGTCTCGACTAGCTGGTAAAGCCCGGCTTTCGGCGCCTTTTCGGCCATGACTGCACCCGTCACGGGTTCAAATTCGATCCACCCGGACACGACCTGAAACCAGGGCTTTTCCAGCGTCTGGGTCGTTCGAAGGGCGCGACACGCTTACACTTTGAGTAATAATCATATCGCGAGTGGCACTCGCCCCCCCATCTCACATGTAGCTGACCCCTCATCATACCATCCGGACCCGCCTGATTGTAACCATGGATTGGTCAAGCCGCGTTTCTTTCCACGGCAGGCATTCGGATCGGGAATCAGGCGTCCCTTTTCTCAAGCACGCTGGGATTCCAAGCCCATCGACCCGAGGACTGAACGGAGTTCGAGGTTCATCTTGGCCCGGCGGAATCTGGAACGACGCCAAATTCCCAACCCTCCGAGGATGCCGGAGGCTCGCGTTGCCGCGCCATGACTCTTGTCACGTGGCAGCCATGTCACATGGCAGCCATGGCCACTATTCAATTTCAATCAATTCGGTGAGGCTGCCGTCGAGGTTGAACCGCCCGGCGACAAACTCGTGGCAGAGGTTTTGGCCGAGCAGTGTTCGATTGGCGGGGGGCGCGAGGGAGCGATAAATGAGCCAGTGTTGGCGGCCTAGTTGCACGCGATAGCCCGCCGCCACCTCGGCTGGCTGAATCCGTAACCGCTCAGCCACCGTGAGTTGCCGCCACGTGCGTTTCTCCACCCAGCGGCGAGGGGCCAGGTCAATAAACAGGGGGGCGTAAAGCCGCTGCCCGGATCCGTCCAATTGGAGGCGCAGTTCCTGGTCCGCCATGTCCAAACGGCCCGTTCCAGGCGCGGCGCGCCATTCAGGGAGTGACAGGGGCAAGGCCGTGCAGAGGGGACGAACGGTCTTCAGGTACCCTTCCCGCGTCGCGTCCTCGGGCACGAATTCGATCTCGTCCGCCATTGGCCATCGGTTCTCGTAGCGAATCTCCGCCGCCTCGGGCCCGATCACCGCGTCGGCCAGCAGCAGGAAATCGTCATGGCGTGCCAGCAGCATCTGCCGTTGGATTGTCCAACCCTCGTCATAGTCAGCTTGCAGCTCCAAATAGTCCACGTCCTCGTCGGTAAACCAGCAGAGTTCGGTCCAGCTGCTTGCTATCGCGAGACGTTGCCCGTTCACATGTAAACGGGGGTTCGTACCGCCGGACCATATCACCCGCCCCCGCGTGCTCAATTCGGTCCGAAGGTCTTTATTGTCAAAAACACACGCGAACCGGGGGCTCTTGCGTGCCCATTTCGATCGCATCACGCAGGCTTCAGCCCACTCGGAATAAACCGACGGGGCGGGAAGCTGGCGCGCTTGTCGCTCCGGTACCTGTTCACCTTTGCCGGGCAAGATCAGTTTGGCGATCGTGTCGTCCTGGCCATCCTTTGCTTGGCGTAGCGCGGTGCGAAAAAGGTCGGGACACCACCGTCCCCCCACGCCGCTGCCGAACAGCAGCGAGCCATCACCGCGGCTCAGTCGCAATGCCTGTCGCACCGCCCATTCGTATTGATTGCGAGCGTCCCGATCAAAACACTCCAGGCCCGCCGCGGATGCCATGACACCACACCGGGTCCAGCACGCCAGCAGCTGGCGAGACAGCGGGATGTGTCGCGCGTGGACCAGCCCTTCTCCATCGGTCAATTCGATTGCCCCCAACGACAATGCCGATGCCGCGCGGCCAGCAAACGCCTGGTATTTGTCCAGTTCGGGAAATAGATAGGCAAGCGTCAAGGGCAGCTCGCCTTGGAGCAACTGGTGTGTAACCGGTGTCTCGTCCAGCCCGATCCCGCCAGCTTCCTCCGCGATGGTCTCAAGCTGCCTAAGTAGCTCCCGCCATTGCGTTTCCGACACGATCGGTCCCAACCGCGGAAGTGCATGACAACAGGCGAGACACTCCAAGGCCAACAGGCTGTCCGCTTTCCAATGAGGCAATTCGTTGAGCCAGTGGCCCAAACGTGAAACCACTTCGCCGGTAACGAAACGCTTCCTCGCACTCAATCCCGTAAGCTGGTCCAGTAGCGTTGGATTATTCAGGTCCTCATATCGATCCGGCAAGGCCCATTTCAGCGGATGCGTCCGCGCGGGCCGAGTCAATTCCAACAAACGGCCGGGAGTCCGGCGCGATGACAAATACCGAACCCATTCGTTCCACTGCTCGGAAGCGGGTAAGTCCCCCCTCCCTAGATGCAAATCCCGTTGTTCCTCCACCGTCTCTCCCCGATCGCTACCGCGATTCCCACTACGTTTCACTCTTGTTCAAAACTCAAACAGTCAGTTTCGCGTCTCCACTAGCTGGTACAGTCCCGGATTTCGGGGCCTTTTCGGCTATGACCGCACCCGTCACGGGTTCAAATTCCACCCACCCGGACACGACCTGAAACCAGCGCTTTTCCAGCGTCTGGGTCGTTCGAAGGGCGCAAAACGTTTACACTTTGAGTTGAAAACTCCGCCGACTTTTTCCATGACGTTTTCGATCAGGGCTTATTCGACATCCCCGATGATCCGTCCCAAACCAGTGAATACACGTCGGACTCGCGGCGGACAACGTCATCCGCGACGTCAGCCGCGACCGGTATAACTCCAACTGACCGCGCCGCGGTTCACTCCACCGCTAACGGCCCGACGTTCCAAGGCTTGCGTCGGCCGTGACAAAATGGCCCGTAGCCCGGTTGCGGGAGGCGCCATTAAGAATTGCCCCGGCGGGCCAGCTACTCCACGCACGCGGCCGCGAGCCTCTGGCGCGCCCCCCCTTAATGTTGCTCGACCATGCCGCCTCGGGAGGCATATTCCCGCCCGTCGGGAGCCAGCAAACCGGGTAGTTTATCATGGCGCCACCGAATATGCTGCCCCCGATATGAAGAAAAGGCCGCGATGGTCCCGAGAGCCGGTTCTGAAATTGGTACGCAACCCTACTATACCGGTCGCGGATGACTTTCTCCGCTGCGAGTCCGACCAACGGGAGGACGGCTTGCGTCGGGCACCGTTCCACCCGGAAAAATCCAACCGCCTGAAATATATTGGCCCTCAACGCCAGTGTGGACGCTGGTGGAGACATAGGGCGGCCGCACCAGGGGCCGGTGCCACCCTTGTCTCGACGGGCGTGGCGGGCCCGTCGCAGGCTTCGGGACACGCGATCAGACTCGTCCAGGCGGGAGGGCGCGCCGGAGCCCACTCGCGCGATACAGCCCCCCGAAAGAGCGTTCCCCCCTTGTTGACGTACTTCCTTCAGCGGCAAGAATAGGGATGGAAACAGCGTCTGGAACGGATGACGCACATGGCTGCCAATCGGCTAAAGTGTTACGATCCAATTCATGTCGCTTGTGATCGGATCACGGACATGACTGCTTTGATGTTCTCTTCAACGGACAAAGACCATGACTAAAATACTCAGGCCGAAGCTGACATCCCCCTTGGCGGTTCGAAGAGGTGACCCTGGTGGGTTGAGCCGTGGGCGGGTGACCATGAGTCACGCGAGGCTGACGGACATAAGTGGTGTTGCGAATGGGCGGATGAAACGTGTCGTGCCTGGTGGAGAAAAGCCTCGCACCAGTCCCGGTGCCGGCGCGCGGCGGCGGTTTGGGGGCTTCGCTGCCATCCGTTCTCGTGCGATCGCCTTGTTAGACCGTTGTCGGACGACCGTGGTCCACGATCTGAGCGGAGATGACGCATCGCGTCCCGGCCATGGAGATGTATTTCAGGCGGTTGGATTTTTCCGGGTGGAAAGCTGCCCGACGCAAGCCGTCCTCCCGTTGGTCGGACTCGCGGCGGAGAAAGTCATCCCCGAGAGGGATAAAAAGCGTTGGGCCACGATCGTGTGGTGTGTGCTCCTGTTGAGTATGCTACCGGCCACGCTCTTTGGCGAGCAGAAAAAAGTGGAAGCAGAAGCGCGGGAAACGCCGGCGAAGCCGAAGCTCCCCTTTCAACCCGGTAAGAAGTGGGTGCCACTGACCCAAGATCATGAGGTGTGGATGCAGCTCGAAAAGAAGCGGATTCTCGTGGGGGGGCGGGTCTGTCTCAATAATGGCATGTTGGAAATGTTCGCCTGTCCCAAAGGAACCAAGGAACACGAAGCGATCGTGGCCGTGAATACTCCAGCCCGGTATGTCCATGCCGGACTGGTGGCACTGGGCGCGGAGCCCGGCCCACCTGTGCAATTCCGCCCCGTCTATCGACCAGCACAGGGAACAGAGATTGAAGTGAAGGTCATCTGGAAAGACCAACAGGGGGAAGAGCACCGTGCGCGGGCACGGGAATGGATCAAAAACACCAAAACCGGCAAGGTCTTACAGTCCCCGTGGGTGTTCGCCGGCAGTGGATTCTGGACGGACGAGGAAACCGGGGAGAGGTTTTACTATGCGGACGGCGGCGAGTTCATTTGCGTATCCAATTTTTCCACTGCCATGCTTGATTTGCCCTTGAAAAGCAGCGACGCGAATAGCAATCTGGTGTTCTCCGCGTTCACTGAACGCATTCCCCCGATTGGAACTCGTGTGTTCCTGGAACTTACCCCGAAACTCAAGAGCGAGCAATCGACCGAGCCATCACCCGCCAACGGCAAGCAGGAGAAGAAAAAGGCCGCGAAACAGACGGCACCCACCGAAGGTGAGGAAACAGGGGAAGCGACGAAACCGACCAAGGCCCAGGGCAAACGCACGCTAAGAAGCGGACAGAAAACCTGTAAACCTCGCCAGACGGTAGGATAGCGCCCGTATAAAAGGTGGCATAGCTTCCGTTGCAGCTCTGGAGCCGACGAGAGCGGACTATAGTTATTCGGACGGTTCGGACGAGTAAGTGATCTGGCTGCAGCATAGTTTATTGGAGAGTCGGATGCCTAGCGTTCGTCGCTATCTCATCGGAGTGTTCCTTGCTGCGATGGCCATCTTTGTCGGGTGGCCGGTAATCTGTGTGCTCCAACTTGATTCCCCTGTGAAACTCCCCTTGGACGACCTGTCTCCGAGGTGCTCGGGAGCGTCTCGGTGCTATTTGTCACCCCGCGAGAATCTGCTCGTTGTCCAGCAGGCGGATCGGCTGCTCGTTTGGGATGTTACGCGACGGGACCTTCCGCCGAAGACCGTTGCTGTTTCGGACCGCGTTTTTGCCCGCGAGAATCTGTTCGTTGTCCAGCAGGCGGATCGGCTGCTCGTTTGGGATGTTACACGACGGGACCTACCGCCGAAGACCGTTTCTGTTTCGGACCGCGTTCTTGACGCTTCGATAAGTCCGGATGGATCGTCGGTCTATCTGGGCTATTGGGGTCGGTTCGCCATTCATGACCTCATCAACAATCAAATGCTGACGAGCCGCGCATGCATAGGCGCTCCGGTGTTGTGGCCGGACTGGAGTTATCTTCTCTATCGGTCAGATAAGGATTCGTCAGAAGCGGTCTGTCTGTCCCCCTTGACGGGGCAAGAGACATCGTTTCGTTGTCCGGTTCACCACGTCGATCTGAACTCGCAAATCCTGCCAAGACCGTTGGCGCCAGAGTATTATCACGATGGAGCCATATGCGACATGCAAGGAGAACGGCTTGTCGAGTTACCGATAGACCAACGCTGGCCCCAAGTCGTGTTCTCGGCAGACGGCAACCGCATCGCGCTTTCCGGTCTGAAGAGCGGCGACGTGGTATTATTTGACGTGAAGTCACACGCGGTGATCTCGGAAATTGTGAATGCTCTTCATGGTGCAATTGCCTTCTCTTCAGACCATCGGCATTTGATAACGCTATCAAACTGGGTACAACTGTACGATGTAGCGACGGGACAACTCTTGGATCAAAAGCGGATAGGCGAGGTAGGCAGCGCCATGGGATTACTCGCAGTCAGTCGGTCCGGCTACATCTATACAGGACGCATGGAACGTGAAGGAACAGCGCCTCGCTCGCCCACGGCATATGTATGGGCGATCGCGGACGATCGTCTGCAATTAGTATGTGGTCTGTATATTCTCGAAAAGATCGACGGCTGGTTGGTTTGCTGTCCTGACGGAAGATATGACGGCAATGAGGAGGCGGTTCAATGGCTCGACCTGACAAGGTTAAAGGACAAGGCGGCTAAGTTGCGTCGCGTTCCGGGCCTTTTTTCGGTTTTGTTCACGTCAAACGGCGCGGCGGCCCAACCCCGCTCCACTGCTGAAGTGGCACGATAACATATTTCAGGCGGTTGGATTTTTCCGGGTGGAAAGCTGCCCGACGCAAGCCCTCCTCCCGTGGGTCGGACCCGCGGCGGAGAAAGTCATTCGCGACCGGTATATCACGCAGCCGCGGTCGACAATGGGCCGTGAGGGGACAATCCGCCGCAGACCAAACGTGTCGGTCGGATGGCGGGCGCGTCGTCCGAGTGGCTGAGGATTCCATCCTAACCGGAATGCACCGTGATTCTGCCCGGGCCGCTCCCGGATGGCAACGGCGTTTTGAGAGCCTTCTGACCTGATGTTCCATGTCCAAGGTCCTGTTGGGTCCCAAGGTTGCGGGCGGGGCAAGGCTGGTTGCCGCTCCCATAAGCCACAAGTGTCGCTACGTGATCTGAGCAGGTGGCGGGACATGTGACATTGATGCGAGACGTCAGGATCTATCTCGAAGAAAAAGATGAAGCACTGTAACAAACAGTACAGAGTACAGAGTACAGAGTACAGAGGACAGAGGACAGAGGACAGAGTACAGAGGACAGAGTACAGAGTACGCAGTACAGAGTACGCAGTACGCAGTACGCAGCCGCGTAAATGTTTTTCAAATCACGAAAAGTTATACTCGTGAAAAGCTATTTAGCAGGAGGCCCATGTTGAGCCCGGAATGCGCCGTGGCCATTTCTTCTACTTTTCGGATGACACCCACTTCAATCGAGCAATGCGGATTCCCCCTAGATCCCGTTTCAGCGCCGCGATGAAGCACCTACCGCCGTGCAAGACGATCTCCGGAGCGGCGACTGGAAGCGTCCCGATGATTTTCGAATCGTCGTCGACTCCGAAATCGAGCGGGTCCTCCGATCGGTACTGGGTGTTCAAATTCGTCGGGCCGTAGCGCTGATTGCGGAACAGATAAAACGCGCCGTCACGGGCGAGCACGAAGGGGCATTCCGCGTCGCCGCCGTACCACCGGTCTTGCGTGGCCGGCGAGCCGCCGCCGGAAACCATCACCGCGTCGCTCCAAGTCGAACGATCCGTCGACGTCCGGCAGAAGATCGCCGATTGGATCTTCGCGTCCTTCTTGTGTCCCATGTAGTAGCAGTAGTATTTGCCGTCATGCTTCATCACCATTGGGTCGCGGGTGTTGTCGTACGGTCCGCTGAACAGATCGGGCTGTCCGCGTTCGTTGAGCACCCGCGTGAACTTCTTTCCATCGGTGCTCTCCGCCAGGCAGATTCGCCCCCAATCGCCGTAGAACATGAGGTACTCCCCGTTCTCTTTGATGACGTGCGGGGCCTGCAAGCCTCCGACACTTTCTCCCAAACTCGGGTCGGCCTCCATGGCGATTCCCATCGGCATCCAATCCGTGTCGGTTAACCTCTTCCCTTCCCAGCGGTGAAACAGCCGCGTGTTGCCGCCGCACTTCGTGCCGCGGATGCACGACCAGATCTGCCACGTGCCGTCGGCCGCCTGCCAGATGCCGAAATCGACCGGCTGCTGCTTCTCTGAAGTGTATTCTCCCAGGTCGGGGTTGCCTGCCACCTGCCACCAGTCGCCGTCGATTTGTGGCATGTCAAAATCGTCGGCGACAACCTGACCGGCAGGGATCAGGAGGAGCAAACAGGAAGCACGGAAGGCTTGAAAAAAATGACGTGTTCGTCGCGCGATCGCGGACATGGCGTTCTCCTGTTTCGCTGGGGCAGGACGGCAAATGCACGGATGCGTCGTATTCTAGCAGGGAGATCAGGCAATTCCAATGATAGGTCCACGGATCGAACAGCGGCGTGGAATCAGACAGTTGTTTCTTCGATCCTTATTGAAAGGCTCGCCCGCGGGGGGCCGGGCCACCATTGAACAAATCAAGAAGAATGAGCCGCGTCGGACCTATCGCGATGTCGTTTTCGGAAGCGTTAACCATCGCCAAGCCACCTCCACGGACGACAGCCGCCGCGCCATGTGCGGGCAGGGCCGCGCGCCACCTGCAAGTGATGACTCATCTCACCGTGAAACTCGCCCGAGCGATACCGCGCGCTGGGTTGCGGTCATCATCAAGTGACCCCGATTTCTCGCGTTGCCCGAACTCCGAGGCCTTCGCGGCTTCACTCACCTCGGGGAATCCCCTCGTGCTGCTTGCGATGGTATCCACCCCCATAGTCGGTCGTTTTCCATCGTTCCAGTTTCCCGTCGCGGCCTTCCGCCTCGCTGTCGGCGATCAATTGGTTCATCTCGGCCTCGCTGATGGGCTGGAACGTTCGCGCCATGGCAAGGTCCTGCCGGAGGTCTTCCCGCGATTGAATTCCACAGACCAGGGACGTGATGGGCAGCGAGAGGGCGAAACGACGACACGCTTCCGCCGGAATGCCCACGCTCTTGGGCAACGCGCCACCGGCCAGCGCCTTCATCCCGAGAACGGCGATTTTCTTCGCGCGACACACGGGCAGGACCTTCTTCTGGAAACTATCGTAGTGAGCGTCCAACAGGTTGATCGGCATCTGGACGGTATCCCACTCGAACGGTTTCCCGACGGTCTTCAGATGATGCACCGTCGCTCGATGGCCCGTGAAGCCGATGTAGCGGACCTTGCCTTCCTTGCGAGCTTCGACGGCCGCCTTGATGCCGCCTTTGTCGAACAGCCAGTCCGCGTCGATTGACCAGTTGATCTCGTGGAACTGCCAGAGATCGAGGTAATCGGTTTTCAATCGCCGCAGGCTGTCCTCCAGGTGTTGCTTGGCGCCCTTGTAGTCGCGATCGCAGCACTTGGTCATCAGGAACGCCTTCTCGCGACGACCGTTGTCGGCGAGCGCCTTGCCCATGACCTCCTCGCTCCCGCCGCCGTGGTAATCCCACGCGTTGTCGAAAAACGTCATACCCTCATCGATCGCTTCGTGCATGATACGGATCGCTTCCGACTCGTCGGGCACGCCGATGTGGTATCCCCCAAGTCCCACGATCGGGATGCGCTCCTCGAAGCGACCCAGCGGCCGCGTGGGGATTCCCGTCGGGCTGTCTCCTTGCATGCTCAACGCGTCGCGTCCGAAGCCGGTTGCCGCGAGAGATCCCATCGCGACTCTCAGAAAATCACGACGCCTGATTGCGAGTGGTTCGTACCTCATGAGTTAGCTCCGTTTGAGAGAAAGCTTGCGAATCGAATAAGGCTGGCCGTGCCGATTACCGTTCGTATTCTATGCCTCGGCGCGGCACGAAACAATGACCGGCTATTTCGTGAGCCTCGCGTCGTACTAGTTCAGATCAACCGCGTCCATCTTCCGCAGTCCCGCCATCGCCGCCTGCAGATCCTCTTCCTCGCCGTCGAGTCCCTTGATGCTCATGCGTGTTCTCAGCAGAACTTTCTCTTTGCGCGAGAAACTGAGTAGTTCATTGTCGAAAAGTACGTCGGGCAAGACGAACTCGTGGGGCAGTCCGAGAAAAACCTCGATGAGTTCACCGCGCTGCAGGTCAATGAGGCAAGAAGTATCGCTAACGATGATGCGCATCGGCCGGCCCCTTCAAACCTCGTTCCACTTGTGCGACCGGCGCCCGTAAAAGCGCTGCTGCCTTCGGAGTAGATATCATGTCTTCTGCCAAAGCTTTGCTGAATCTCTGGTTCCAGCCAGAACTTTGCCTCTCCGTCCCCGGATACCACGTGTACATGCATCCGGTTAACGACGGAGAGCTTCCTGGCTGCCTTGTTCGTGTCCACCTTGATCAACGACCTCCTCCAATAACAACATCACGATCATACCGGCCAACCGCTCACGGCTGGACAGAAATTCCCACAAGAATTGTTCCCTCGTCCAGCAACACCATTGCGCAACTTACCCACCTTGCCGAAAAAACGGGGCGGTGCCTGGACCGATAAAAATTCGTTGCTGAGTCGATCGTGTTTTTATCCCGTTTTTGTTCTGCCAGCAGGAGCCGGAATTGGCGCGGCCGTCTGCGTCTTTCTTCATCCGTGGGTCCGTTCTGCCATCCGTGGGCCTATGATGATATGCGACGCAACCGG
>JBNJEM010000112.1:0-15300 GCA_051745935.1 Planctomycetota bacterium | reverse complement strand
GCCCCGGAGGGGCATCGGGCGAAATATACCGGTCGCGGATGATTTTCTCCGCCGCGAGTCCGACCAACGGGAGGACGGCTTGCGTCGGGCAGCTTTCCACCCGGAAGAATCCGACCGCCTGAAATATATCCGGACAGGCTCTCAGGGCGGGGCCATATTTCGTGTCCACTTGGTTTGGCGCCCCGGATTCTGATCGGAGGACTTTTTCCAGGCATGCCGGCCAAACCCGGCTGCTTTCCGCGCGCTTTGAGTTGGAAAACGCACGTGAACGGGACCGCTTTTTTGTCTTCCAAGCACCTGCCCTGGTTGGGAACCTTGTGCTGCCTATTATCCGCCGTGGGTTACACGTGCGCGAATATTTGTCGCCGCCAATTGGCCGGGATGGGGGCGGATACCGCGTGGGTCGTGTGCCTCCAGGAAACCACGGCCGTGATGCTCCTGGGGCCTTGGTTCCTCTGGAGAATCAGCCGCGGCAGCAGCCTGACGTGCAGCCGACGAAGTCTGCTGATTTTGATTCTGGCGGCGCTGGCCGTGCAACTGTTGGGAAACCTTGGTATCCAATGGTCGTTTGGAATTGTCGGTCTGGTCGTGAGCTTACCGATGGTGTTCAGTGCAATGCTCATCGGGGGCACGGTCATCGGCGTGGTCGTGTTTTCGGAATCATTGCATCCACGGTCGATGGTCGCCGTGGGGATCGTCATTGTTTCGATTGGCCTGTTGAGCTGGGGCGGCGCGGAAGAGAGCCAACCGTTGACCGCCTCCGTGGGACTCCCGATCACCTTGCTGGCCATCGCGGCGGCCGGAGTGGGAGGGATCACGTTCGCGACACTTGGCGCCGCGCTTCGTCACGCCGCGCATGCTCGGATACCGGTTCCCCTTACCGTGATTATTGTCACCGGCACGGGGACGGTTTCACTCGGCCTGCTCTGCCTGGTCCGCATGGGCCCCTCGGAGATGCTGGCAACCGAATCAACTGTTTGGATGTGGGGGGGCGCGGCGGGTTTGTGCAACGTGGCGGCCTTCGCGTTCATTACCAAAGGCATGAAATTGACCACGCTGGTGCACGCCAACGTGCTCAATGCGTCGCAGGTCGCGATGGGCGCCTTGGCGGGAATCATCGTCTTTCAAGAATCTTGGAATCCTTGGTTGCTGGCCGGCATTATGCTGACCATTACCGGAATCATGCTATTTGGCCAGCCGCGAAACGCGCCGGTTCCCGATCAGCTCCTGGGGTCTGATTCAAGAGCCTGACCGGGTGAAGCCATCCGCTTCCCGGCGGTGCAGTCTCTTCAGTCCAAGGGTTTACCCTAACGTTGCAAAAAGTATATGTAGGACGGGTCTCCAGGCCCGTCTTTATATGTAGGACGGGTCTCCAGGCCCGTCTTTTCAAGTAGGAAATCGTACTTGATCTGGTGTCCGCGGATCTCACGAAATGTGAGATCTTCAAACAACCGCAAAAAGACATTTATGCGCTGTAAAAGACGGGCCTGGAGACCCGTCCTACGCCGTCTTTATGCAACAATAGGGTTTATGGGGGATTCCTCATGTTTGTGTTCTCGAATTGATTGGGAGTTGCGGAATTTCGGTCGTTCGAGATTCGAACATTGCGTCGCGGACTTCCGGCTCAATGCCACTCAATGCGATGACCCGCAACGCAAGAATCGGCGCACCAGATTCAACGAGCCGAGCTATCCGTAGCACCACTGGCCAGAGAGAAACGAGCAATTCTGGGCTGGTAAGTTGACAAATCCTTGCCAAACACCGTGTCGCGCCGGTAGCATCCATGCGGGCGTTCCTTTTGTGGGAGAGAGCGTGTTGTTACCCTTAATGTCACACAAGGACGTCCATTTCACATTAGGTCAATTCGCGTAAGTGTTCACCAGACACACACATTGGGCAAGACTGTCACAGCCACAAGGACTGGAACAGGAGGAAGGGGAGGAACGGGAAGAGCAGGAGCAGGAGCAGGAGGAAGGGGAATCGAATCGATGGAGTTCTATTTCGACCACGAGAAACTCGAAGTCTACAGAATCGCGATTCAATTCGTCGCTGGGTCCGAGATTCTAATCGAAGACGGCAAGGGCAAAGCGGATTCAGCGAAGAAGCATCTCGACGAAGCATCGTCGAGCATCCCCAACAACATCGCGGAGGGTAACGGGTACCGGTACACGGCCTGGAGAGGCAAGGCCCGCCTGGATGCCACGGTCCCGCCAGGGATAGCCCCTCCGGTCGGTTCCGTGCATGATGGTGTTACCGCTTCCGGCTCCGGCCTTACAACAGCCCGTGTTTCGCGAGCCGGTCACGAAAGGTGGAAGGTTTCATACCGAGTGCTTGAGCGGCGGCCGTTTTATTGCCATCACTTTCCGCCAGCGCGTCAACCAACAATTGCTTTTCGGCGAACTCCATGGCGGTCTTGAAATCAGTGGGCCGTTTACCACCTTCACTGGTGAAAGGCCCGCCGGTTTGGTTTTCCTCGGCCGGCTCTCGGTCAAACAAGTTCAGATCGGACTCCAAAAGCTCCACCGTAATGTGGCCCCCTCCCATCAACCACGCTCGTTCCAACGTATGATGCAGCTCCCGGACGTTTCCTGGCCAGTCATGTCGCGAGAGGATATCGATCGCACTGTCGTCAATCCCGTGGGGCTTGTCGCCGGCGATTTGAGCCAACAGGTGCCGAGTCAGGGCGGGAACATCTTCCAAACGATGGCGAAGGGGGGGGATACGGAGTCGCAACACGTCGAGGCGATAGTAGAGATCCTGGCGGAACGTGCGATCCGCGATTTTCTCCAACAAATTAAGTTTGGTTGAAGCCAGAACTCGCACGTTTGCCTTGATCAGCTTGCCTCCGCCGACGCGTTCAAACACCTTTTCCTCGATCACTCGCAACAACTTCGCCTGTTGTTCCAGTGAAATATCATCGATGTCGTCCAGATAGATGGTACCGCCTTCGGCCAGTTCAAAGCGACCTGATCGATGTTGTCCAGCCCCCGTGAACGCGCCTTCCTCGTGGCCATACAATTCGCTTTCGATCAAAGACGGCGGTAACAATGTGCATCCGACTTTGATATACGGGGCGCCGTGGCGGTGAGACTGCCGATGAATCAGTGACGCGACCAGATCCTTGCCAACTCCCGTTTCACCGTGGATCAGCACATTGGCATCCGTCTTGGCCGCGATGAGAATCATTCGCCTGACGCGTTCCATCGCCTCCGAATCACCAACGATCTCACGATCGATATCCACCCGTTGCTCCACCTTGGCGCGTTGAGCGGCCGGCGGCGTCCCGGCCGACTGGTCCCGCCCCAGTTCGCTCAAGAGCTTATGCAATGTCTCCGCCGGGATCGGCTTTTTCAAGAAATCATAAGCCCCCAACTTGACGGCCTTCACGGCGATGGGAATCGACCCGTTGGTGCTCATGACCACCACGCGCGGCGCCACGCGGGAATCCCGCTTGATCCACTCGAGCAGTTCAATGCCATCGAGCTTCGCGACTTTGGAATCCGCGAACACCAGGTCAAAGGCTTGATCCCGCAACGCCGCAACGGCCTGTTCGCCGTCGGGCACCACGGTAAGCTGATGACCGCGCGCGGCGAGCTTCTCCGTCAGGTTCGCTCGATGAACTTTCTCGTGGTCAACAACAAGAATTCTCATGCTGCTATCGATTCGGTAAAGGCACGAGCTCCCCGGTGTCCCAACCACCGGCTCTCCCCCGCGCCCAGACAACGCGGCAACCACCTCGTACGACCCAGTCCGTATGTCATCATTGTACTCGCGGACCCACCGGTAAGACCAGGGACGATCCCCGCGTGTTTCCCCTCTAGCCGGTGACACGCCGGGGCTCTCCTTCTGTTGTATGATCGGATCCAGTCGACCCCGACCCGGGAAGGGGTGAAATCCCAAGAGATAGACTTGGGAAAGTCGTGATTTCCATGTTATACTGCCGGTCTCAAAGCGCATGCGGACCCCCTAACACCTAACACCTAACACCTGACCCCTGACACCTGAATCCCAATTATCGGAAGGCGAGTTGATGGCCATGGCAGAACCAGGATCACACGCAGCGGAAACGGAAGCTCGTTATGCACGGCGGATGAGTCGTTACGTGACGGCGATGCGGAACGAGAAGCCGGACATGGTTCCAATCCGCCCCTTCCTGGCGGAGTTCACGGGGAACTACGCCGGGTACGACTGCCAAGAACTGACCCATGATTATACCAAGGCGTTCGATGCCGCCTGCAAATGCGCCGCGGATTTCGATTTTGATGCCGTGGTGCCCAGCATGGTCTACGTGTGGTCGGGCATGACGGAAGCCATCGGCCTCCGCTATTACGGCATCCCCGGAATCGATGTGCCGCCCAACCGGGGGTTTCAGTACCTGGAGCCGCCCGAAGACCAGGCCTTCATGAAAGCCGACGAGTATGATCAGTTGATCGAGGATCCGACGGGCTATATGTATCACGTTTGGCTACCGCGCGTGACCAAGACGGTGCGCCGCATGGGGGAACCGATCACCGAGGAACACAACATGTCATTTCTTAAGGGTGGCATGTCGATGATGCAGTACTTCACGGCGCTCGGTGCCCAAGTTGAACGGTTGCGTCGCGAGTCGGGGACGGTATCCGCTCTGGGAGGCATTTTCAAAGCGCCGATGGATATCCTTGCCGACAAGCTGCGAGGTTATATTGGGTTGGCCAACGACTTGATGACGCAGCCGGATAAGGTATTGGCGGCTTGTGAAGCGTTAATGCCGCACCTGTGTCGCGTGGCGCAACTCACCTCCGATCCCGACAAGAACGTTCCCATCGGCTACTGGATGCATCGGGGTTGTATTCCGTTCGTGTCCCCCCACCAGTTCCAGAACATTTATTGGCCGACCGTGAAGCCGATCATCGAAGAGCTGTGGGCGGGCGGCAATCAAACCCTGTTCTACGCCGAGGGGAATTGGGATTACCACTTGGAAACATTCACCGAACTGCCCGACCTGAGCATCGTCTACCACGTGGATCAAGGAGACATCTTCAAGGCGCGCGAGGTTCTGGGAGACCGATTCTGTCTCAGCGGTGGAATCCCCAACTTCCTGTTGGCTTATCGCTCGCCTCAAGAAGTCCGGGAATGCTGCAAGAAAGTCCTTGACGGCGTGGGCCGGGACGGCGGCTACATCCTGGATGCCAGCGCGATTGTGCAAAACGACGGCAAAGTCGAAAACATCAAGGCCATGACGGACTTCGCGCGCGAGTACGGCGTGTACAGCGACGGACACAGCTCACCGGAAGCACCGTGCGCTAAATCGGACTACCAGGAACATCATCAAAGCGGTATTCCCCCGCTCGGCCCCAACGCTCGCCCTTGCGGAACCGTGGTGCCGTGGGAGCGAAAACGCCAGGACTGGGAGAATGTCACGGGCAACATGTCGCTGTTGAAAGACGTTTGGGAAAGCGTCGACAGCCTGGCTCACGTTTACATCTGGCAACTGGTGGTTTCATTTTGACCCGCCGGCCCGGACTGGGGCGGGCCGTTTCAGACCACTGACAGAGCCGAAAAAACCACGACGATTCGTAACCGTTCACGAGCAAGAGCCTGATTTCCGTGCCCGTTCGCACTTCCGTCGCACGGTTTGAAGGAAGACTTTTCAAGGTGCAAATGCCACGGGCTTGTCCCGTGGTCCGTTACGTTCCACGCTACGACAGGCAAGAGTGGTGTGTTTGATCGGTTTGTAGCGGCGAGCGTGAACCACCACGGGACAAGCCGGTGGCATCCCAAAAGAGATATCACGACCGATAGGGATTTGAGCTTTCAACCTTCCCTCCGGCCGTGTCTGAGCCTTTGGAGTTCCTGACGCAATGGATCCCAGTACCTTCGGTCCCTCTCTCGCTCTTGGGCTTCTTCCGCGCTCAGCGCGTCAACAAGTCTTTCACTTTCATCCTCCACCAATCGCAGGAGCGGTCGCGCCGATATCAGACGAGAACATTGGTCCGGAAACCGCCGCGCTACCTCCCTGAGCAACACCGGTGTACGAAGCTCACGGAGCCAGAAGTCAACTTGCTGAGGGGTCGGTTGCCGCCGATTATTGAAATAGTTCACTTCGACCAGGCGACTCAGCATTGGCCAGTCCTTATCCCGTTGTGTCTTCTTGGCCCGCACGAGATCCGGCAAGGAAAGCACCTCAATTGAATCCTCTTCCAATTGGAACGTCGTTCGCCTACTCCAAAGCTCTTCGAATGGGTCGACCCCACGCATATTCGACATTACATCGATTCGCATTCCTTCAACGTCCGGATGATGGCAACGAAAGTGAACCGCAAGGCCCATGGCTAGGTATTTCGGTTCAAAGGGCGGCACCGCAATGCACTGGGCCCACAGAGCATTCACCGCGCCCTCCAGACGGGCAAGATTGCCATGATCAGCCAGTACCGCGAAATCGGTGTCTCGACTAAACTCCGCTGCGCCGTACAGCACGCAGGCTTGTCCTCCCATGAGCAGATATTTCACGCCATTCTCGCGCATCGAAGAAAGGACTTTGTGAATCGGGTTCCGGATCAAGCGTTCCTCCCAATGACAGGTAAATCGCCCAAAGTCGTTCAGTTTCCGCCCACCGCTCCCCCGGCGTCAACATATACCACTCCGCCCACTCCGGATCACAAACGTCATGGATATCAATCATGTGGCTGTCTCAACGCACGACCCGACCTGAAACATAAACATCCTGGCCGAGCACTTCAATACGTGGATCTCGCAGCGAAGACCACTGTGGCATCTCCGCCAAGCCCGTGCCCGCCACGGGGGTGGGCGCGGCCCGGCCCCCGACCAATTTGGGAGCCACGAACACGTGCACTTCGTCAATCACCCCCAAGTCGAAACACGTCCCCAACAGGGTGCCTCCCCCCTCAACCAACACATTCGTCATCCGCCGCTCCCCAAGCACCAACAGCAACTCGCGCAGCTGTTCGCCGTGAGTCATGCCGGAACAAGAGAGCACCTCGCACCCCGATTGTTCCAGGCCGACCCGACAGCGAGTCTCGGCATCGGAACCGACCGCCACCAGTAGAGGCTGCTCGCGGGCCGTTCGCACCAACCGGCTTTCCAGTGAAAGGCTGGCCTTTGAATCCATGACAATACGGGTCGGCACGCGGGTGGTGGGCGGACGAACGGTCAGCAAGGGGTCGTCCACCTCGGCGGTCCGGCGCCCGATCATGATGCCATCCACGCGTCCGCGCAGCTCGTGGACGCGTTCCCTCGACAACTGGCCGCTGATCCAGCGACTATGCCCCGCGTGGCTGGCCAGTTTGCCGTCGAGCGTCATGGCCCATTTGGCGATGATCCACGGCATGCGTTGCTGGACGAGTTTGCGAAAGGGGGCATTCAGTTGTTGAGCGGGTTTCTCCAAGACGCCGACATCGACCTGAATCCCAGCTTCCCGCAACCGCTCAATTCCCCGCCCCGCCACGGCTGGAAACGGGTCGACCTGTGCCAGAACCACGCGTTTGATCCCCGCTTCGATAATCGCGTCGCTGCAAGGCGGAGTCTTGCCTTCATGGCAGCATGGTTCCAGCGTGACGTACATGGTGGCGCCAGCCGTTGAACCGGTCGCCGAGGCCAAGGCCACGATTTCAGCATGGGGGCCGCCAAATCGCTGGTGCCAACCTTCGCCGATACGCGCTCCGTCGCGCGCGATCACGCAACCCACCATGGGATTGGGCTCGACCAGCCCCTCGCCGCGCGCCGCCAGTTCCAACGCGCGAGTCATATGCTCGACATCCACGTTCATCAGTCCATGTACTGCCCGAAGTTCACACGGCCAACACCAAGATATATTGGGGCAAGGTTCCGTGTTATTGGCGATTGCCTAGTCCGTACCGGGGATCCATAGCTTGGATGTTTGCTTCGAACCACTGGACGTCTCGGCTGAATCCGGCGTCCAGAGCTTTCGGCGCGGTTCCGGCGCCGCGGGGGGCTCGGAGGCGGCGGCCTGTTTCGCTCGCGTGGTGAACTCTCCATCCTCCGTAATGATGCCAAACCATCTCAGGATGTTGTAGAACGACTCGCGGACACCCGGCTCCTTAATATGCCGTCTCTGGATCACGTCGAGCAACCGTGCGATTTCCTCGCCCTCGGCACGGAGCAGACGCAACGGCAACTCAGCCAGGTACCATTGTGCCGGCGATTTTCCTGCTTTCTGCTCGAGTGCCTGGGCTTGCTGCAACAGCTTCAAAGCCACGTCCAAATCGGGCTCCAATTCAGCAATCGTGCCAGCGACCTGTGCCAAGTCCGTTTCCTCGCCCCCGCACCCGCGACGAAGCAGTTCGTGCCCCGCCCGCCTCGTGGCAGGCCGGGCACTGCACGCCACGGCGCTGCCGTACAATCCTTGTAGCTGCTCGTCCGTCAACTTCTCGACCTCAATCCGGTGCCATTCATGAGGGTCGAACGCCAAGATGTCGCAGTCCGCGGGATCAATCGGCTCGGGCAAGGGGACGCCCAGCGTCTCTCGCAACCGATCGACATTCACGGACCACGTGTACACCTCGGCCCATTGTTCGAGCACCAACAGGGCGGCGGCAAGGCGCACCTGGTAGGCCGGATCACCGGCAACATCCCGCGGGGCCTTGCCATCCAATTCCAGCAAGGGCAACCTCGGCCACTTCTCCTGGAACATCGCCGACACCGCTTCGTCATTCAGCCGCTCTCGTTCCACAAGCGGGGTCTTTGGCGGAAATTGCAGAGGCGGAAACAATTCGATCGTCTCCGCCGCCTGCGTTTCCATGATCTCTTCAACTTCGCTGTCGCTCATCAGCAAATCGTGGGCGATTTCCGAAAAGAGTTGGCGTGTCAAATCAAGCCGTTCACCCTCCACCGCCACCAGTTCCACCCGGGCCTCACGGTCGGTCTCCTTGCCGAAAAGAGCCACCCCGGCCAGAAAACGCGGCAGGTTTTCCAAGGTGAGCTGTTCACTCTCCTCGGGAAACGGCCGATCAACCACCCCGAACACGCCTTTGGGCGAAGGTGAGTTTTTTGACTGGAGAGCGGGATCGTCTGGGGCGGAAACGATCCGTTTGGAGGACAGCAGCTTCTCCTGCAACGCATCCGCGTCGGTGACGTTGAGGGAGATCTTTTTCACCGCGACGGACCGCCGGTTGGCGGGGTAATCGAGCAACTGAGCAAGAGCTTCCGCTTTCACCGCCCCCTGGAAATCCGTTGACTTCGCCGCCGCGCACCGGTGCCACGCTTCGGCGCTCTCCTCGTATCCCAGACAACTTCGCGCCGCTGCGATGTTCTCCAGAATAGCAGCCTGCCCCGGATAGTCGTGGTCCAACGCCTCGAACCACTCCAACCCCACTTTCCAGGCCCCGTTAATGCATTGCTGGCGGGCCGCGTCAAACGGTTTCTTCCAGGGCACGTGCTCCGGGGGCGGCACGAAGCGGAGAACGCATTTGAACAGGGACGGCACCTCCTTCGCCGCGGATATTCGCGCGAGATTCTCAAATGGCTCTCTTTGCTCCGCATCGATCGTCACGCACAACAGCAAATGGGCCCGAGCCGCCATGAACTGGCGGTGCCGAGCCAGCAAGGCCCCCACCTCGCTTGTCACGTCAAGCAACTCACCCGGAAGAAACTCCGCGGCCCAAGACCGCTCATACGCCGCCTGGAGCGCGTCCACGGCGGCCCGCGGCTGGTCCTTGCGGACCTCAAGCATCGCGGCGAAGATGTGAGCCAAGGCATTGTCCGGCGCGGTCTTCACAAACGTGGCCACCGTCTCCTCGAGACGCTGCATGTCCCCCATCTCCAGCAACGTGGAGATCTTCAGTGACAACAGGCAGGGACGATTTGCTTTCGTCGCCAGCACGCGGTCGATTCGCCGCAAAGCGGCAATGCGCTGATTCCCCTCCCGCGCCTGCGAAATCTTCTGCAATTCACCACTAATATCCCGGCACATGCAATGCTTGATCTTCTTACCCGTGCCGCCAGGACAATAAGCAGAAGTGTCCCATCCCATGAATTCGCTTCCTTGTTGACGGTTGGCCAGCAATCGCACAAAGCTTTGCATACTACCAGACCAACTCAGGCGATGTCAGGTGCCTAATCGGCCCCCTGCTCGCGTGGCCAAAGGTTCGGCGGAATTCCCCCCCCCTGTCCCGACAGGGATGCCAAAAGCGGGGGCGACGCAGGCGCCTCCTCGACCCATGCAGCTCTCAGCACAACGGACAAGAGTGAACCGACACCGGATGCCCCCCGTAGCACGGGGGGAGCCGCCGATCGTTGATCGCCGGCGTCAATGGTCCCAACCGCTTAAGGAACGACTTTGGGACGTTGGATCAGCGCTGCTCTGGTGACTCGAGAACCCATCGATGGACAGGCCCATGCGTCCGGGAGGAGATTATATTTCAGGCGGTTGGATTTTTCCGGGTGGAAAGCTGCCTGACGCAAGCCGTCCTCCCGTTGGTCGGACTCGCGGCGGAGAAAGTCATCCGCGACCGGTATAATAGCGAAAGGGCCCCGCGAAAATAGGAAATCTGGGCGGTCCATGACTCACTCTGGTGGAGATATCGAGGAAGCAGGGCGAAAAAGGCCGAACAAAAAGAATAAAAGTAAGGGAGACGCCGGGGCTGATGACCGGTTTGCCGTAGACTCAAAACGAAGAGACCAGTACGCTGTAGACGCTTGTGCAGGATGGTATATGGCGCCCGGGCTGGCGTGTATGCGTGTGGACATCTTATCGCTAAAAGGTCGCGGGCCCCGATGCCGCTCACCTGGGTGGGCTCGCCCCGCCTGCTGGGGGCCGGCACCGGCAGGACCGTTGGGTAGCCCCAGCGGGCGCCGAAAGGGTGAGTACAAGGGTGAGTACTTTGTCAGAGCCTAAACTTCGGGTGAGGCATTCCCGGGTTTGCCGGTGGAATTTTATATTTCAGGCGGTTGGATTTTTCCGGGTGGAAAGCTGCCCGGCGCAAGCCGTCCTCCCGTTGGTCGGACTCGCGGCGGAGAAAGTCATCCGTGAACGGTATATAAAGCCAGGTAAACCAACACTGGCACAGCCCCCCAAGCTTTTCGCTCTGATCAAAGCAGTAAGCCATTGTGCGGGGGCACACGCCACAGGGCGAGTACTGACTCTGCTGGCGACTGGTGTCATGGTCGCCGAACAGCGGCATGACGTTTTTGACGGGGAGCGACCCGTGGGGGTGGCCTCGTCGCGACCGAGTGGTGGTTCGTATTTAGGTGGCGGCTCTGCCGCCCAGTGTCTCTAACGATGAAATCAGACTTCTTCGCTCGGCGAGCGATTTTGATTTTGTGCGTGTTGTTTTTCCTGATCCCGTTCGCCATGCGCGGGGCGCGGATGTCGTTGGAGCGAATGGAAAACAACGTCAAGGACTGGCTTCCCGACAGCTTCGAGGAAACTCAAGAGCTGGAATGGTTCGCGAAGCACTTCGTGGGGGAGCAATCGTTTGTGCTGCTGACCTGGGAAGGTTGCTCGGCGAACGATGAAAGCTTCAAATTGTACGTGGAGAAGCTCAAGGGGGAGATTCAGCCGGCGAGTGAAGAACGCGTGACGAACGAGGCGGTCGAATCGATTCCAGAGGGGGATAAAGACCTGTCGCCCCAGGAACAACGGCTCCGCGAACAGGTGCTGCAAAGGCGTCGCGCCCGGCAGTGGGGCGATCAGTTGGGGCTGTACACCGCTGGCGACGACCACTTCAACTGGGGCGGGCTAGACGAAAAGTGGCTGAAAGGGGCTGACGGGTGGTGGTACTACATTACGCCCAACGGCGATCTGTTCCGTTGGCACGGCCGCGCCAATGCGTTGGGGGGGATGCTCCGCTTCATCAAGCGTCACATCTTGGGGGACAAGTCGGTCAGTGGCTCTTTCGTGGCCAGATTCGGGCGGCCTCCTAGCGACCGAAACAAGAATGAATTTCATGCGAATCCCCGGAAGTTAACGGCGCGCGTGCTCAAGAAGGTGACGACGGGACCTGAAGTGCTGGCCGAGCTCTCGGCACCGGGCGGATCGATGTGGCCGATTGGCACCCGGTATTCCGAGGAGCAACGAGCCCGGATAGCCCGTCGCCGGGCGCTTGACCGGCTCACGGGATCCTTGTTCGGGGAGGAGCCATACGAAACGTTCAAGTGGACGGCAAACGACCTACCCCGCGTTCTGCCTCCACCTGAGGTGGAAGCGTTACCGCCGGGATGGCGGAAACGCGTCGATACCTTTCTGCGACATCTGGTTCGCGCGGAATATGATGGGGAGGCGGCGGAACTGGCGGCGGCCTCGCTACTGGACAAGGAGCGGCACTGGAAGGCCATGTTTGCTGAACTGGGAGTAGAACCTCCTGGACTGCAAACGTGCATCATGGTCACGCTCAGCGAGCAAGGGAAGGCGGATTTACGGCGGGTCATTGGCCGCGGTTTGCTGGGCAAGCCCCGGGGCAAGCTGGTTGATTTGGCCGTGGAGTCTGGCGTTCGGCCCCCGAACAAACCCCCGATGCTCCCTCTGGCCAAGCATGAACTGGCCACCGGCAAGGTATTGCGCATGGGAGGGCCGCCGGTCGACAACGTGGCCATTGACGAAGAGGGGCAAATCACGCTGGTGCGGCTCATCGGGTTCTCGGCCCTGCTGGGCATCGTGCTCGGCTTCGCCTGCTTCCAGCGGGTAACCGTCACGATCAACGTTTTCATTGTCGGCGGGGTCAGCGCGATTGCCGGTTTGGGCATTGTCTGGTGGAGTGGCAGCAGTGTGGATGCGATTTTGCTTTCCATGCCATCGCTGGTCTACGTGCTGGGGCTTTCCGGCGCGGTCCATATTGTCAACTATTACCGGGAAGCCGTGAAGGACCATGGTCTCGAAGGAGCGCCGTTACGGGCTTTGAAACAGGGCGCCATGCCCTGCACGTTGGCCGCCTTCACCACGTCACTCGGCCTGCTTTCCCTATACACGAGCGACATCGCGCCCATCCGCCGGTTCGGCTT
Organism: Planctomycetota bacterium; assembly: GCA_051745935.1. Lineage (GTDB taxonomy): Bacteria > Planctomycetota > Planctomycetia > Pirellulales > Pirellulaceae > JBNJEM01. Next base: position 2,346 of record JBNJEM010000112.1, on the reverse strand, counting down.
GTTCTCGGCCGTGGGCGTCATGGCGACGCTAATCCTTCTCTTTACATACCTCCCCTCGTCACTCCAGCTGTGGCCTCCCGGTTATCATCGCGACCAGAAGGACGATTCAGTCTCCGCTCTGCGTCGCAAAATCCACGATGGTTGGCTGGCGATCGGGGATTGGGTCGTGGGACACCACTGGTGGGTCAGCGGCGGATCATTGCTCCTGTTGCTCGCCGTGGGGATCGGTCTCACGAAACTGAACACCTCGATCCAACTCCTCAAATTATTCGATCACGATTCCAAGATCATCAGCGATTACTACTGGCTGGAAAACCACATTGGCAAGATCGTGCCCATGGAACTGGTGGTAAGCGTGGACAAGGAGCGGCAGTACCCGACGGTCGCGGAGCGTGAATCCCTTTCACCGCCGTCTCCAACCGAACAGATCAAGGCGAAGTATCAGTACAACCTGCTGGAACGTGTCGAGTTGGTGGCCCATGTTCAACAAGCTGTCGAGGACGTCTTTGGGAAACAGGGGCAGAACGTTGTCGGGCGCGCCTTGTCGGCGGCGACCTTCGCGCCCCCCATACTCGATCCGCTCGACAAACAACGGTTCGCCACCAATACGTTACTCGAAAAGAACCGGGAACGCTTGCTGGAGGAAAACTACCTTTCCGTTGACAGCGAGGGGAACGAGCTGTGGCGTATTAGCGTGCGGCTCGGCGCGCTCAATGACGTGGACTACGGCCAGTTTGTATTCCAATTGAAACGCGTGGTTGAACCGGTATTGGAAGCCTACGACTTGCGGGACGTCATCCTCCGTTCGATTGCTGAACGCCGCTTACAAGAAGGAGAAATCGAAAGCAACGCCAGCGATCCTTGGCTGCATTCAAAAATCGCCGTGCTCGGATCGCCCAACCCACGGGTTCCCACCAGCGATTCAACCGCTGCTTCGTCGCCAGATGGAGACCAGAAGCCACCCGAGAGCTCTGACAAAATGGCGCGAACCAGTGATGAATCGCTGGGAGTCGACCGGGTCTTCGCCACCGTGCTCGGCGATCTGTTGCGAGCCAAGAAGTTCGTGGGAACTCGCCGTGGCAGCCGCGTCCCCAAGCATCTGGTCCAATGGCACGACCCGCGGGCTAAGCCGTTGGGCGACAAAGCCACCTCCGACGAGTGGGCTGGAATGCTCGAGCAATTCGACTGCGTTGTCGTCCTGGCCGACCACCCGGATTATCAGATGGATTTCATCCGGCGGCACGCCAAAAACGTGGTGGATGCCCGTGACCATGGGTTTATCCCGGGCCAAGAAAAGACGGCGAAGGAACAAAACAAGCCGATCCAGGCAACCTATACCGGCGTGGTTCCCATTGTCTACAAAACGCAGCGCACGCTGCTCCATAGCCTCATCCAGAGTATCGGCTGGGCTTTTGGAATGATTGCCGCGGTGATGATGATCCTGCTGCGTCCCACGAAAATTCATCCGCCGAATGTGCGAGGCGGACTGGTCTCCATGGTTCCGAATGTCTTCCCCGTAATCGTTGTTTTTGGCGCGATGGGACACATGAACATCGTCGTGGACATCGGAACGATGATGACGGCCAGCGTGGCCATGGGCGTGGCCGTTGATGACACGATTCACTTTTTGACGTGGTTCCGCCGCGGTATCCGGGAGGGGTTGGATCGCAACAGCGCGATCAAGAAGGCGTATAGTCACGTCGCGGTTGCCATGACTCAAACCACGATCATTGGCGGCTTTGGGCTATCCGTCTTCGCGCTTAGCACGTTCACGCCCACCCAACGGTTCGGCACCATGATGCTCACACTACTCGCCGCCGCCCTGTTCGGCGACCTTATCCTGCTTCCCGCACTGCTCGCCGGACCCCTGGGCCGGTTTCTTTGCCCCCAGCAAACGAAGTCGGCTGGCCCCGAGCCCGCGGTGTCCCTCGAAACTGAAATGGGGGGAAGCGAGGCTCCGGATGTGCTTCCGATCGCTCCACCAACCAAAGAGGAAAACGCGTCGATCAATCGAGATCGCGAGCGGCGTGATTCGATGATCCGGCGGGGAAGCACCCGATAGGCCGTGACAAGATCGTAGCCGTTCACGGGTGCCGCTACACGGCCTGGACACGCAAGGCCCGCATGGATGCCACGGGCTTGTCCCGTGGTGGTTCACGTTCGCCGCTACAAACTGGTCAGAAACACTACTCCTGGCCGTCGGTAGCGTGGAACGTAACGGAGCACGGGACAAGCCCGTGGCATTTGTACCCCGCACAGCCCTTGTTCAAGATGTGCAACGCAAGTGCGAACGTCCGCGGATATCGGTTTAACCAAAGTGGCGTTGTCCAGTGACCCCGAGACCTT
>JBNJEM010000111.1:0-15315 GCA_051745935.1 Planctomycetota bacterium | reverse complement strand
GGCGAGCGTGAACCACCACGGGACAAGCCTCGTGGCATCCATGCGCACCTTGCGTGTCCAAGTCGTGTAGCGGCACCCGTGAACGGCTACCCAGAGAATCCCGACTCGCGGCGGACAAAGTCATCCGCGACCGCTATATTTCAGGCGGTCGAATTCGTCCGGATGGAAAGCTGCTCGACGCAAGCCGTCCTCCCGTTGGTCGGACTCGCGGCGGACAAAGTCATCCGCGACCGCTATAGTATGCCTCGTTCCAACGCAGCTGATTCTTGAAGGTCCACGTATCCGTATTATCCGTGATTGCCAGTATTTCGACGTCGGCCATTTCCGCGAAGTCCTGCATGTGCGCGATGGTGACCGGCTGAGCAAAGCACGTATGATGGGCCCCTCCCGCCAGAATCCAGGCCGCGGCCGCCGTATCGAGGTCGGGCCGCGGGATCCACGTCGCTCGGGCTACCGGAAGTTTCGGCAGGGGTTCATCCGGTGGAATCACGTCCACCTGGTTGACCACCATGCGAAATCGGTTGCCCATGTCCACCATGGACACGTTAATGGCTGGTCCGCTGGCGGCATCGAAAACCAAACGGACGGGATCTTCCTTGCCTCCGATCCCCAAGGGGTGGATCTCGCACGAGGGCCGCGTGGCGGCAATCGAAGGGCAAATCTCCAGCATATGGGCGCCCAACACCTTCTTTCCATCCGGATGGAAGTGATAGGTATAGTCTTCCATGAAGCTCACCCCGCCCTCCAACCCGCTGGCCATTACTTTGAGTGTTCTGACCAAAGCCGCGTGCTTCCAATCACCCTCCGCGCCATAGCCGTAGCCTTCGGCCATCAGTCGCTGGACGGCCAGGCCGGGCAATTGCCGCAAGCCATGCAGGTCCTCGAACGTGTCGGTGAACCCGGTGAACCCGCCCTCTTCCAAAAACGCGCGCAGCCCGAGTTCGATGCGAGCCGCCTCAGCCAAGGCTGAATGCTGATCACCTCCCGTCCGCAACGAAGGGACCAGTGTATACTGTTCATCATATTCGGCACACAAACGTTGGATTTCAGCGTCGGAGACCGCGCTGACGTATTGGACCAAATCGCCGATGCCGTAACCATTGACCGCATAACCGAATTGGATCTGGGCGGCCACCTTGTCCCCCTCCGTAACCGCCACCTCGCGCATATTATCGCCGATGCGGGCAATTCGCGCGGACCGCGAATCATGCCAGGCCGCCGCCACCCGCATCCATCCCCCCAGCTGTTGTTGCACCACGGGATCTTCCCAATGGCCCACGATCACCTTGCGGTTTTGCCGGAGCCGGCTACACATGAACCCGAACTCACGTCCACCATGCGCGGATTGATGGAGGTTCATGTAGTCCATATCGATGGAGGACCACGGGATGTCCCGCCCGAACTGCGTGTGCAAATGAACATACGGACGCTGGAGAGCGCCGAGCCCCGCGATCCACATCTTGGCCGGCGAAAACGTGTGCATCCAGGTGACCAGTCCGATGCAATTCGGTGCGGCGTTGGCTTCCTGGCACAGGTGGGTTATCGAATCCGGCGTGGTCAACACCGGCTTCGCGACGATTTTGACCGGCAACTCGCCCATATGGTTCAAGCCGGTGACGATCTTCCGGGAATCAACTTCAACCTGTTGTAGAACTTCCGGGCCGTACAAATGTTGGCTACCCGTTACAAACCAGACTTCCAGGCTTTCTAGATCAGTCACTTCTCATCTACTCCATGCCCGTGCATAAGGCGGTTTCGTGGTCCAAAAGCGTTCGTGTATGCCGTTGAGCGATTTCCCGCGGGCAAACTCAACGGTTCCTCCGGGGCCGGCTATCGTTGTCCGTAGTACGCTCCGGTGCCGTGCTTCCGCTGGTAATGCTTTTCCAGCATGTAGGATTCCAAGGGTGGAGCGTCCCGACGAAGCTGGTACGTGGTTACCGCCATTTCGGCCACCGCCTCCAAGGCCACCGCGTTTTCAACCGCGTTGGAAGCGCTGGTGCCCCAGATAAAGGGACCGTGATCAGCAACCAGCACGGCGGGCATTGCAATGGGGTCGAGGTCCCTGAAGCGTTCGACAATCACCTTGCCCGTGTTCTCCTCGTACCCCGTGCTTACTTCCTGCTCGGTCAAGGGGCGCGTCAGCGGTATGCCGCCAAAGAAATGATCGGCATGCGTGGTCCCCAAGCACGGGATTTCCATGCGTGCTTGAGCGAACGCCGTCGCCCGCCGGCTATGCGTGTGCGCCACCCCTTGCACCCCCGCGAAATACTTGTACACCAGCACATGGGTCGGCGTATCCGATGAAGGACGCATTTCACCGTCAACCACGGCGCCGGATAGATCCACGACAACCATCTGCTCGGGCCGCATGCGATCGCGAGGCACGCCACTGGGCTTGATGACCACGTGTTCGCCATCGTCGCTTAAGCCACTTACGTTTCCCCACGTGAGCGTGACAAGGCCATGAGCGACCAGATCAAGATTCGCTTGGCAGACTTCCGCTTTCAGCTGCTCCAACATCGCGCCGACTTACCCCTTTCTGCTGCGTTCGCGAATGGCAATCAACTCCTTCATGACCGAATCGAGCTGGCCGGCGCACTCCTTGGTTCCGAAGGCGTCGTGCAACCCGCGATACAGCTCGTACAGCTCCGCGTAAACGCGCACAGCCGCCTTGCGAGGACGAAAATACTCCGGCTTCGTTCCAGTCATCTTCCGTTGAGCCTGTCGGACCGTTTTATGTCCCCCACCGGCAACCGCTCCGAAAATCGCCGCGCCCAGGGCACACGTCTGGCCGCTGCGACTGACCTTCATGGGGCGTCCGGTAACATCCGCGTAAACCTGCATGATAAATGGATTCTTTTCGGCGATGCCACCACAATTGACGACTTCCTTCACCTTGACGCCGTATTCCTCGAACCGATTGATGATGGTCAGGGCACCGAACGCCGTTGCTTCGATCAGCGCCCGATAGACCTCCGAGGCCTCCGTGTGCAAGGTCTGGCCAATCAGCAGACCGGTGAGCAGCTGATCATTAAGAATCGTCCGGTTTCCGTTGTTCCAGTCCAAGGCGAGCAGTCCACTTTCTCCCGGTTTCAAGCGCTCCGCCGCCGAGGTCAGATTGGCGTGAGGATCCCCCGTCCCGGTATAGGCGGCGGGCGTCAAATACTTCACGAACCAATTAAAGATATCGCCCACGGCCGACTGCCCCGCCTCCAGGCCGTACATGCCCGGCAGAATTGACCCGGGAACGATCCCGCAAAGACCGGGGATATCGGGCAAGGGACTGTCCATCGGCGCCACCATCATGTCACAGGTGCTCGTCCCGATGATCTTCACCAACGTTCCGGGCTTGATTCCCGCGCCCACCGCGCCCATATGAGCATCGAAGGCCCCCACGGAAACCGCGATGCCGGGCGGAAGGCCGACCTTCTTGGCCACCTCGGAGGTGAGTTCGCCCGCTTTCTGGTCCGCGCACACGGCCGGCTTGGCAAAGTGGTCGCGGAGCGGCGCCAATCCCGGATCGACCCCCTTGAGAAACTGCTTGTGGGGCAGGCCGCCCCAATCCTCGTGGTACATGGCTTTGTGCCCCGCCGCACAGATCCCACGAGGCATGGTGTCGGGGTCCAAATTGCCGGTGACGAAACCGGGAATAAAATCAGCCAGTTCGACCCACGCATAGGCGGCGGCAAACACCTGGGGCGCCACCCGCTTACAGTGCAAGATCTTGGACCAGTACCACTCGCTGCTATAGGAGCCCCCGCATTTGTCCAAATAGCCCGCCTTGCCGCGCCGCGCTCGTTCCGTAATCTCCGTCGCTTCGGCGTAAGACGTGTGGTCTTTCCACAGCCACGCATGAGCCGCCAGATCCTTCTTGAACGTGGACTTCAAGGCTAGAGGCATCCCGTCGCGATCGACCGGAATTGGCGTTGATCCCGTGGTATCAACCCCAATTCCAATCACGTTTTCCGATTGAAAACCGCGTTCCTTTTGGGCCGCTTTTACCGCGTCATGAACCGATTGGTAAAATCCTTCAATGTAGTCGGCGGGATTTTGGCGAGCCAGATTGGGATCGCTGCTGTCGAGCAGAATCCCCGCCTCGCCGCTCGGATAGTCAAACACCGATTGTGCGATCTCGTTGCCGTCCCGAACATCAACTACCACCGCTCGCACGCTGTTGGTACCGTAATCGACTCCAATCGCGAATTGGTTTCCAGTGCTCTTTCCCATGGGATCCCACCTGTTGAATCGTTGAACGTTCTATCCGGGCAACCTCGCCTTGGGTGCCGCGCCCTATCTCATCCGATCGCAGCCATGGTCGTTGAGTCACGAACTGGGTACACCCGTCGTTCGCCGAACGCGAAACAAGACCAAGGCCACGGAGCCTGTTCGGGGCGAATGGCCGGAGGTCACGCACGGTCGACGCCGACCCATCGTAATCAGGGACGCTCGCGACCGGCATATTTCAGGCGGTCGGATTTCTCCGGATGGAACGACGCCCGGCGCAAGCCGTCCTCCCGTTGGTCGGACTCGCGGCGCACAAACTCATCCGCGACCGGCATATTTCAGGCGGTCGGATTTCTCCGGATGGAACGACGCCCGGCGCAAGCCGTCCTCCCGTTGGTCGGACTCGCGGCGGACCAAACCATCCGCGACCGGTATAACATGTTTCAAGGCACAAAAACAGGGGGCGAAAGCAGCTTTTGTCGCGTCGCGCGAGCCTGTTGTGTCCGCAAGGGGCTCATGGCCGGTGGCGCACTGAACCACTGCTCTGTCACCGCTTGGATTTCGGGTTGGGCGAAGGAACACGGGCGGAGCCAGTGGCCCCCGAATCTTTGGCCGTGGCCCGGAACTAGCCCGTTTCGCCCCCCGACTCCCGCTGCTGTTTCTGCTCCACCACTTTTTCCAGTCTGGCGACCTGGGCCCGCAGCGACGCGACTTCGCGCTCCTTTTCCTCTAGAATTCCCCGCAGTTTTTTCAGCCGCTTTTCGGGCCCGATACGGAATATCCAGCTGAACAGTTCCAGGATCATCAACGCTCGCACGGTCCGCATCATCAGTCCTCGCAACCGATAGATACGGCCCATCTTGGAAAGCTGCTGTACTTTCGCTACTCGCGCGAGACGCATGGCTCGCACGGCGCGGAGGGAACGAAGAAACGAGATGAACGGCAGTAGAATAATGGCGATATCCAGCCAATGTTCCTTGCAGTACTTGATCTTGTTTTCCGCCACCGAAACCATGACGATGAATTCGGCCGCGAACGCGAACCAAATGATGCCCGTGCTGGCATGGAGCAGAAACTGAAGCCACGGTCGCGTCAGCACCAGCTCCCGCATGCCGAGTTCGACCAGAAGAACGGGGAGAATTGCCAGCGCGATGACCACCATGGGGATACTAAACGCTTTTTCCAGTTGGTCGCGGAGGGACTTGTCAACCGCGCGCCAGCCGAGCGAGGGGAACCAAATCTTGCCATTCATGTCATGGTTGCGAGCACACATGCGAAAGGGGGGACAAAGGCAAATCAGAAGGGAGTGATACCGGCGTCGCCAGAAGGGGGGCTCGCGGTCACGCACCATGAATTGAAACGCCAGTTCCAGCCAGAAAATCGGCCAAATCAGGACGAGTAGCAACAGGCAGTTCCTGCCCGCGAGGGCGGCCGTCTCCGGTGAAATCCAAACCATGCCCCCCTGTTGCGAGAGCGAGGCCGATGGCCGGGCTTGCAGCTCTTCACGCATGGACAGGAACAGGGGGACGTTTCCCCACAGCACGAGCAGGATCGCCAGCAGAATCAAGAACACGATTGACAGAGCGAACATCGGCCGCGCCGTCCACTCCGCCACCCGTTGCCGAAATTCGTCGCTGACTTTCAGCACTTCGCTGCCTCCCCTCGTCTTCCCTTCACTCTATCCGACGCCATGGCACATTCATCTTCCCACGTCCCCCACACCGCAGCGCCCGCGCGAACCATGTGAATCAAGATCCTCGGGTCGCCACGCAACCGATTGCAACAGCAGGAAGCGGGGCAGGGGGGCTCGATCATGGAACAATACGCCCAAGGCCTTCCACGAGCCACCAGCCAAACCGTTATCCCTGTTCGCGCTGCTGTCGAAACCATGAATACCCACTCGCACCCACCCAGTCTGACAAGTTGACTGGCCGCGCGACACGTTGTCAACCGCGAGAGATGCCAAAAGCGGGAACAATTCCAACTTCCCCTCAACACCACCCACACCCGGGCCGGCACGGATTGGCACCGAGCGACTTTCGGAGCCACATTATACTGGAACCGCATACTGGAACCGCATACTGGAACCGCGCCCCCCACTGCCTCGAGGCCACTGAAGACGTCCAAGAATGCTCCGGCCTTATTCTCCAGGAATCTTTGCGTTCGCTGTTCAAACCGAAAAGCGACAGCCCCCGGATGCCGCCGGCTTGTCCGCTGGAGTTTCACGCTTATCGCCGCAACGAACCGACGCGTCGCGATAATCCACCAGCTTGACCGGCGTTTTGGGGCCTTTCAGTAATCGTACCTGTTTTCGGCTTGCCGTTGAACAAAGGCGGACATCCTACAGCATTGAGCATGGAAGGCTGGGAAGCCATGACAAAACCACTCAGGTTTCCTTCTGGCACGGGACCCACTAGTATTGACGATTGGAGATCCGCCGCGATGGTGGGGGGGCTGGAGACGCTTTTCGACGCGGCGGGAGGAGGGTCGGCGAAGTTCCGCTCATGTTCGCAATCGGTGTTTTCGATCCAGGGCAGCGAAGAGAATCCGTCTACAGGAACGGTTCTTGAAGCGGGCAAGGAACGTCAAAAAGCCGCTCTCGAGTTCCCACGCCGATTTCAACACGTGGCCGAGCGGACCCTGGCCTTGCGCTTGAACAGGGCGCGCGAGAGGTGATCCGCGGCATCCGGTTCGCTGTTCTTCTTCAGATAGCTAAAGAGATACTGCTTTTGCAATATACAGGATAGGAATCCAATGAGAATTTGGCCAGGCCGCCCGTATCCGCTGGGCGCCACGTGGGACGGAAACGGCGTTAACTTCGCGCTTTTTTCCGAGCACGCCACGCGTGTTGAATTGTGTTTGTTTGATCGCGCTACGATGGCGGAGTGCGATTGCCTTCCCATGCGCGAGCAGACGAATCTGGTATGGCACTGTTACCTGCCCGACGTGCGTCCGGGACAGCTTTACGGGTATCGCGTCCATGGTCCCTACAGTCCGGAACACGGGCACCGCTTCAATCCCAATAAAGTCGTGACGGATCCCTATGCGAAGCTGATAGGCCGTGATATCCGCTGGTCGGATTCCATGTTCGGTTATCAAGTGGGGGATAGCCGCCAGGATCTGTCGCTGGACATTCAGGACAACATGGAGAACGCGGCCTTGGCGGTCGTCATCGACCCCCGTTTTCGCTGGACAGGGGACCGCTCGCCGGGAACGCCATGGCACAAGACGGTGATCTACGAGACCCATGTGCGCGGCTTGACCATGCGGCATCCCGACGTCCCTCCCCGGTTGCGAGGCACTTATGCCGGCTTGGCTTCCCGCCCGTTAATTCGGCATTTTCGGCGATTGGGGGTAACGGCCGTTGAATTGCTTCCGGTTCACCATCATGTTGACGATCGGCAACTGGTGGAGCGCGGCCTCACGAACTACTGGGGCTACAACACCCTTTCTTATTTTGCGCCCGATACCCGTTACGCCGCGTTTCCCCGGAACGCGGTCCGAGAATTCAAGAAAATGGTGCGGCGTTTACATCGCGCGGGACTCGAGGTCATCCTGGATGTCGTCTATAACCATACTGGCGAAGGCAATCATCTGGGTCCCACGCTGTCGCTGCGCGGCATTGACAACGCCTCCTATTACCGGCTGACGGCCGAGAACCCACGCTATTACACGGATTTCACGGGATGCGGCAACACGCTCAACATGCTCTGTCCCCAGGTGCTGCAGCTGATCATGGACAGTCTCCGGTACTGGGTCACCGAGATGCATGTCGACGGATTTCGGTTTGACCTGGCAAGCACGCTGGCCCGCGAACTGCTCGAAGTGGACCGCCTGGGCGCGTTCTTCGACATCATTCATCAAGACCCGATTCTCTCGCAAGTGAAATTGATCGCGGAGCCCTGGGATCTCGGCGAAGGAGGCTATCAAGTCGGGAACTTTCCGGTCCTCTGGACCGAATGGAATGGCAAATACCGGGATACGGTCCGCCGTTTTTGGCGCGGGGACGGCGATGCCGTTTCCGAGTTCGCCACTCGCCTTTGCGGCAGCAGCGACCTATACGAGAATAGCGGGCGCCGCCCGCACGCCAGCATCAATTTCGTGACCTCGCATGACGGGTTTTGTCTTCGCGATCTGGTCAGTTACAACGAGAAACACAATGAGATCAATGGAGAAAACGGAAAGGACGGCGATCCGCACAACCTCAGCTGGAACTGCGGGCAAGAAGGAGAAACCGAATCAGCGGCTATTCTGGCGTTAAGACGTCGACAGGTGAGGAATTTCCTGGCCACCCTCATGCTCTCGCAAGGCGTTCCCATGATTCGAAGTGGCGACGAATTGGGACACACGCAGCAAGGGAACAACAATACATACTGCCAGGATAATGAATTGAATTGGCTGAACTGGGCTCTCGGTAGTGAGCAGCAAGAACTATACGAATTCGTTGCCAAGTTGACCAAGCTGCGAGCTGAAAACCCCGTTCTACGGCGGCGGCAATTCTTTCAAGGACGTCCGATTTGTGGAGAATCCGCAAAAGACATTGTTTGGCTCACGCATCGCGGACATCCGATGACGGATACGGACTGGCACGCCACCGGGGTTCGGGTCCTTGGCGTCTGCCTGAACGGCCAGATGGATGAATTCGATGAACGGGGACAACTGATCTCCGGAACCACGGTGCTGTTCTTTTTCAGTGCCGAGGATCACAAGGTCGAACTAAAACTGCCGCGGCTTGAAAAACACCAACACTGGTACCCGCTGTTCGATACCTCGCACCCCGAAACCCTGCCCCGCCGTTGTGGCGGTGGCACTCACTACACACTCGCCAGCCACGCGTGCGTGGCTTTCGAACTCCGGCGCACCATGTTGAACGCCGCCCGGCAGCTACTGACCAGCGCCACCGACACGATGCCGCGATTCACGAGCGAATGATGGGCCGGTTATATACCGGTCGCGGATGACTTTCTCCGCCGCGAGTCCGACCAACGGGAGGACGGCTTGCGTCGGGCAGCTTTCCACCCGGAAAAATCCAACCGCCTGAAATATACCGGTCGCGGATGACTTTCTCCGCCGCGAGTCCGACCAACGGGAGGACGGCTTGCGTCGGGCAGCGTTCCACCCGGAAAAATCCAACCGCCTGAAATATACTTCACACCAGCACGAATGCCTCGAATGCGCCTGGCGTTCCCGCCCTGAACGGCCGGGATGTGATGGATTACGCTCGCCGCTATAGTGACAGTACGTACTCGGCCAAATCGTCAATTTCTTGTTCGCTGAGTTCCATGCCGGGACGGAGGCCATGTTTGCCCTCCAGCAGGAGTTCTTGGATCGTGACATACTGGCCGTTATGGAGATAAGGCGCCGTTCGCCATGCCTCGACCAGCGTGGGCGTGTCAAAGGCATTGTCGAAATTGCCGTCAGCCCCCGAGCTCATGCGGTGTTTCCGCATGTCCGTAAACCGTGGGGGCGGATGACAGGAACGGCACCCCACTCGTTTGCCGTGAAAGAGTTGCTTTCCTCGTCGAGCCGATTCACTCAGCTGCCCATTAACCAGATAAGGGCTGGGCACGGGCCGCAGTGATTTCAGGTAGGCATCGATGGCCTCGGCTTCTGCTTCGGGGCGAGTGGCGAAGAGGATATGGGCTATTCCGGACCGAACCGCGATTTCCGCGGTGGCTCGTACGCCCGTGATCATGGCTGGTGGGGTTTCATGCGAGAGCAGCATGCTCTTGGAGTTTTTGGGGTTCCCCACGCCATCGTTCATCAGATCCCAATTCAATCCGTCAGTTCGACCATCAGGATGACAGCTCGCGCAACTTTGCCATTGTTGGTAGCAGAGTCTCGCGTCATTGAACAACAAGTTGCCTTTTCGGCGCGGCGTTAAGTCGGGCGTTTTTCCCAAGGAAATGGAACGAACGGTTGGTTCGCCATCGTCGGTGAAGGAAATCACCCCCACCGAATCGCTGTAATACTCCGCCACATAGACGCTGTCTTGTTCAATGGCCAGGGCGCGCGGCCCCGTTCCGGCAACCGAAAAACCGTTCCACATGGTCTCTCCAAGACTCGGGTAGACCGGCCAGGCGCCGGGGAGCGGCGACATGGTTTTCCGCGCCCGGTCACTCATCAAGTCCCCCATCGCGATTCGGTGTACTTCGTGGGTGCCCGCCGAGCTTACCCAAACCGTCTTCCCATCGCTGCCGCATGCGATTCCCCACGGATTCGCCGACCCCTGGTACAGTTCATCCAACCCGATGGTGGTGACCGTTTTCATCTCGTGCAGATCAACAATGCCAACCACATTCACATTGATCCAGCCCATATCGACCCGAAACGGTACGTTTTCGAAATTCGAGAGCACGTGAGTCACCAGGGCGTGGCGGCCATCCGGCGTGACGCAGATTCCGCGAAGGCCGGTCGCTCCCGTATACAATTCAATGTTGGTGGTTTCGTAAGTAGACGTGTCGACAAGGGTCACAACGGCGTTGACATTGTCCTCGAATTCGGGATCCGAGCTTCGATGGGGCAGATGATTAGCCACCACGAGTTGATGACCGTCAGGCGTCAAGGCCGCGGAAACCGGCTCTCTGGGCATGCCCACGCGGGCTATTTCGGATCCACTGGCCAACTCAATCACCGAGACATCATTGCTGAACCGGTTGCAGACAAACAACTGTTCGCGTGACGGATCGAGCACGGGGCTGCCGGCGGTGTGCCCGGCCATCATGGTTCGCATCACCTCGCCCGTCTCCACGTCCAGTTGCAGCACGGAGCTTTGCGGTGCCGCGCAGGTTACAAACAGCTGCCCGCGCGCCGGCCTCAGCGCCATACCCGTCGCCGGTGCCGGTACATCCACACGCCGCTGGATTTCCCCTCCAGGCAAGGCTATCCACAGTACCTGTTGTGCATCGCTACAGGCCACATACAGTCGTTCGGACTCCGGGCCCACAACCACGTCGCTGGGCCCCAAGTACCCTTGAGCCCACGCGAACCGGGCGGCGGCAAGCGCGAGGACAACCAGTATGACCGCGAGGCTGTTTCGCGGACCGGCGTCCGCAACGGAAACGGATGTTCGCACGGACCGTGTTGCATCGCTCATGTCCAAAAACCCCTGGGACTTCGTGAAAGGTCGGTTCTTGCTCCGAGGGCACTAGCATATCTTTCAGACGCTCGGATTTGTCCGGGTGGAACGCTGCCCGACGCAGCCGTCCTCCCGTTGGTCGGACTCGCGGTCGACACCGTCATCCGCGACCGGCATACCCCGGACGAGCCGGAACCATACAGGGTTAGGCCGCGTAGGTGTCAGGTGTCAGTGTCGCCGATGCCAGCGATCAAGCCGTTGCACATTTTCCGCGTCCCAACCCCGACGAGTCGAAGCCATGCGGTCCAACTTGAAAGCTTACTCTCAAGCGTCAATCATTGACAGTACAATCGCCCCCTAATGGGGAGCATGACAGCGCCGGATTTTTGCCAGGAACCCATAACAAAGCCTGACGTCCCCCGATCGGCTAAACCGTTGCGCAGGGTATTGTCCGGGCTTGTTAGCGCGGAAAAGGCCCTTGCGGCCCCAATGCTGTCTATTGTGAGATCCTGTCACGGAGCAAAACTCAAGACTACCCCTGTAGTGTATCGGGTACACCCTGGAATGTGAAACGCGATTTTGAAGCGGAGAGCGCCAACCGCACTCAACGCACGCGAGATTAGGTGTAAATCAGCGAGCGCGATCATGCAACACTCATGCGACCGAGATTCGGATATCGAAACGGTGAATTGAAAACCGCTTCAATCTTGGCCCCCCCTCTTTACCCCAAACAGATCGCCAAAATCGTCGATCCCGGTGGGCCCTGACGCGATATCTCCGTCATGGGTCATTCCTTCGCGTCTTCGTGCTTCGTCATTCGTAAAGGGCTTTGCGTTCATTGCCGCGACAACGCACGAACCGATTCACGCCGGGGGCTTTTGGCGATACGCCGTGCAATTCTCCCCCCCCGGCTTCTGGCATGGACGCCGAGTAGCCGTTCACGGGTGCCGCTACACGGCCTGGACACGCAAGGCCCGCATGGATGCCACGGGCTTGTCCCGTGGTGGTTCACGCTCGCCGCTACACACCGGCCAGACACACCACTCCTAGCTGTCGGTAGCGTGGAACGTAATGGACCACGGGACAAGTCCGTGGCATTTGCATCCGGCAAAGCCTTTTTTCAACATGTGCAACGGAAGTGCGAACGTCCGCGGATATCGGTCTCTTGCCCGTGAACGGTTACGACGCCGATGGGCTGGTTGGGGCTGTCGAGATGCTCCGTTTCCCATTAGGATATCGGCGCGGCTACGGGACAATTCGCCAAAACCATCGATTCTCGAAAAAAGAGATAATGTATTTCAGGCGGTTGGATTTTTCCGGGTGGAACGCTGCCCGACGCAAGCCGTCCTCTCGTTGGTCGGACTCGCGGCGGAGCAAATCATCCGCGACCGGTATAATACAGTTCAGCAAGGAAAGGCACATAATGAGCGACGGGAAGATCCGAGGAGTCGTCCACTTCATCGATGAAACGAAAACCTACGGTCAGAGAGGGTTTCGCAAACGGCTCGTGGTTCTGGAACAAGACAAGGACCGGTTTACCAACTACGTTCCGCTTGAGTTTATTCAGGATGGCTGCGACACGGTCGATGCGCTGAACGTGGGGGACGAGGTTGAGATTGAGTACCGGTTGAGCGGGCGCAAGTGGCAGCGGGACGCCAACAGTGAAGTGAAGTACTTTTTGAATGCTCAGGCCTTGAACTTCACGAAACTTGACCACGCCGGGCCCCCCGTCGATCCAGACGCGGTCAATAAAGAGCTGACTCAAGATGACCAATTGGACGACGAAGTTCCGTTTTGAAACCGGCGAAAGTCAGATTTCCCCGCCTTCCGACCATAACCGGGCTACCAGTTGCTCGGGAATCGGCGGAGTGGCTCCGCTTTGCGAACAGACATAGCTGGCGATGCGGCAGGCGTGCCAGTTAATCGTGCTCAACGCCACGCCGTGCAACACCCCGCAAATCATGGTGGCGGTAAACGCATCCCCCGCCCCCACCGTGTCCACCACCTCCGTGGGGATTCCACCACAGTCGCTACGCTCGCTGTTGCTGAGCAACGTCGCTCCACCGCTGCCGCGCGTGACGGCGATCAGATGGAGTCCCCAATTGTCCAGCAATTCGGCGAGGATCTCTGACTCGGTACCGGAGCAGCCCGCCGCGTTCCCGACGATGTCCACTTCCTCATCACTCAGTTTCAGCACATTGGCCCGTTCCAAGGACTCGCGAATCACGTTCGGGTCAACGAAAGGAGGGCGTAAGTTCACGTCGCAAACGCGAACCGCGGATACGGGCGCGGCTGACACGAAGTGCTGGATCACTTGACGGGCCGGCTCGCTGCGTTGCCCCAGCGTACCGAAACAGACCGCATCACAACGACGCGCCAGTTGCAACAAGCCCTCCGACCATTCTAAATCGTCCCAAGCGGCCGGCTCTTCAATGGTAAATCGTGGCCTTCCCGATTCATCCAGCTCCACGTTGACCACCCCGGTGGGGTAGTCGGGCGAGACCCGGACGTAATCGGTGCGGACTTGGCGTTGGTCAAGCTCTGAAATGGCCTGCCTGCCAAGAGCGTCGTCGCCAACGCACGAGACCATCGTTGCCTCGGCTCCCAAGGAGGCCGCGTGGCCGGCGACATTGGCTGGAGCCCCCCCGAAACGCGAGCCATCGGGAAAGACATCCCACAGGACTTCACCGATCGCGGTAATGGATAGAGTCATTGCAACATTTCCATGGGAAGCGAAGGTCTTGCACACCTTCTACGAGCCGGTACGGTTGAGCCGAACGAACAATCGCCCCTCGACGGGGAGCCACAATGGATCCATCCTTGCCTCGCCTCGGGAGGACCGCCGCCCGGCTCCGGAAGCGACGGGCCCCAGAGTGTTTTACAGCCCGTCACAAAGCTCTCGCTTCCAAAACCCCGTGAATGGCGGAAAATGAAACGGTTCTTTTTAGCCATTCTGGAATCGGCAATTCCAAATTGAGAGCGCCAAAGCACGAGCCCGGAGGCGGTGTTTGCGGCTGCCCACCCAACGAACATCCCCTCGCAGTATACCAAGTCTCCAATCCTCAGGAAATCCCGCCCAAGGCACGGATCAAGGTGGTCCACAATACGGGGCCCCTCGCGCGGAAACGCGCCTTCCACGCCGACGTGTTTACACTGGCCGTTGCTCACCGGCCTTCGGTTTGTAGTCTTTCCAGTAAACCATTACGTCCGTCATTGCCTGTCTTTTTCCGTGAAACCCCTTGATTTTTGCGTCGTTCCAGTCGACAACTTAGTTGGAGGCTTTGGGTGGTCCGAAAGGGCTGTTCATTGCCTTTGTTCTTTTTACGGCATATCGAACTGCCCCCGCAGGTCATCGAGGTAGTTAATGCCGTGGAGTTGCCAGATGCCGCTTCCGACTGGCTTGGGCTTTTCCCCATGAAACTGCATTTCGTGTAGCTTTGTAGCATACGGTCGCAACTCTGTTCGTGATGGCTGTGGCATTGAACCGAGCCGCCATCCCCAGCCAAGGATGTAGGCAGCAAGGTCTGCAATGAAGACCCCGGTCGCAAGATCGGAGTGAACGAAGAATGGCTCTGGGACGATCCTAGAACTTCGATGTTTGCTGTGTTGGTCGTGTGCGGAATCTTGGTCAGGGCGTAATTCGTAACGAGGGCCCGAACTTCGTCGAGAAACTCGCCGACGGTTACTTCTTCGCCGGAAATGCGAATGACCTGTGCGTATCGCCCGAAGACAGAGAGTGCCGGGCCGACGGCCGAGATGAAGAAGTCGGCTCCTCGAATCCCTTGAGCCCAGAAGAAGTCAAGGCGTTCCTTGGCGACAGTCTTGAGTTCCTGCCGCACGTCGTCCCAGAGACGTTTCTCATCGGCTCGGCGATGAGAAACGTCTTGTTCGTTCTTGATGGAGCGAACGGTCAGGCTAAGCATCGCAAAATCAATAATTGTCGCATGATCGGGGCTGCTGGGCGTCGGCCCAATGCCCTCGGCTTGTCCGAGGGATTATTACGTTCCTTGCTA
>JBNJEM010000110.1:0-15323 GCA_051745935.1 Planctomycetota bacterium | reverse complement strand
TCTCACGGCGTTCTCGGAACCCGCGATCGCGCTGGTTGTAAAAGCCGGCCCCATCAGGATGGCGGGGGTTGCGGCACCACTAACCGCCAAAAAATGCCCCCGGTTCAACCGCTAGCTACCGGAAACCACTTGTTGGTCGATCTCCCGCTTACGTTCTCTCTCTTTTGCACTCATCTTCGATTGCTCCCTTCTTCTATTATTACTTTACGCCAGCACCCCAAAAAATCGTGACGCCACACGGATGCCGCACCGCCTGTTCCACGTCCCATCGAGCTACGATTCATCTTTCAGGCGCGAGCCGGAATAATCGACGCTTACCACCACGTCCGCAAGCCGCAAATCGTCCCGTTGCCCTGGGTAATGGATTTCCACTGTATTGTCACCAGCCCGCACATCACCCGGCGCAACCGGCAGATGGATCCATTGTGCCCGCCTCTTCCCCGCCACTTCATCGCCGTTGAATGCCACTGTTAGCGCCTCAAGGCCTTCCGTGTCTGGCCTGATCCGAAGCGACAGCGTAATCTCCGGCAGTCTCTCCGACGGAACTCCCTCGAGCTCATCCCCCATCCAAACGGTTATTGACTTTCTTTCACCCGGGCGAAGCGGTACGGGAGCATCCGGGTTTACCGTGGGAATGTTATTGAAATCTTGGTGCGGGTACGCGCCTCCCGCGACGCGGCCGACCCCCCTGACGCTGGCAAAGTATGTTTTGTCCAGCCCCTTCAACGCCACTGGATCGCCAATTTCCGTCCAGATTTTGCGATGTGGATCGAACAGATTGAAGATATAGATCCCATCTGCTCCAGCGTTCCAGGCAGCCGCGGACCGGGCCCGGTACGATTCATCCGAAGCCCGACGCGCATGCGCGTGATGCCCTCCGCCCACCCGTGTTTCGCTCAGCCCCGGATAGACCCGCACCCCGTATTCATGTCCGAGTCGCACGCTGGATTCCCACCGATTCAAGCGAAAATAACCGCTGGGGATCCAAATATCAATGAGTCCCTCTTCCATCCACCGTTCTATTTCCAGGCCTATTGCACGGCAATAGGCACGATCGTCCGGCGTACGAACCGCTATCATGAATGGTTGGCCGCGCTCGCGGCCTTCTCGTTCAACGATATTGGCGATGTTTCTTATCAGATCGGTCATCTGCCTCCGCTGTTCATCGCCCACCGGTTTTCCGTTGGCGGTCTGCTTGAAAAACACCGGATGGCGGAAGAAATCCAATTCGATTCCATCAACATCGTAGTTCTGGCAGACCTCTTCCACAACATCGGAAAGCAAGTCACGTACAATGTCACAGCTGTAATTGACAGCTGACCACCCGCCGTACCGCGGCCTCTTATCCATGGTTCCAAGCAGGCACTGTTGGTTCTCCACCTTGAATTCGTTGCGTTTGAATCGTTCCGGCCGGTTGGCATCGTGGGTATCGTTCATCCGCATCGACCAAAATATTTCCACGTTGTTTTCGTGGCAGTAATCAGCCATCACCTCGAGTGGATCGGTGCCCTGTTCGAGTAGAGCGGGGACGACGTTGTGTTCATACGGCCCGGACTGTGCCGTGAGAATGGTTCCCACTTTCGTCTTATGGATGAAGGTGCCGAAGTTACGTGACGTGCAGTAGCTTATCGTATCCACGTGGGAATCCGCGTGACGACTAAAAAGGGGCGTGGTCCGGACATCCAGAAAGTCCCGAGGCCGCTCGAGGCCTTCCCTGGCGACTGTGGCATCTCCGCCATCGTTGTTTAGAATGACCCGCCGCCGCCGCGACAGAATGTCTCGCTTCCGTGCCTCGTAACCCTCCTCACGATTACCAGCGGGTTCACTGCCGCCAGCGGTCGAAACGGCGTGAAATACACCGCGCCATTCCTCCGGACTGGCCATGGTGGCCAGGCCCCACACTGCCATTGCAACCAAGAGCCCTCTGTTGAATCGCTTCACCGCATTTCGCATCTTCATGGCTTTCTCCCTCAATTAACGAACGCAATGACAATGAACGTTCGCTGTGTAACATCGCGCGGCACGCCGAGGCCGGCGGCAATGTTCTCGATGATCGTGCGCGCCACCCGCATCGCCTCATTCAGTTCGTCCGATCCATCGTCCCCCGACACAATATTGAGATAGGTTACGATCGGATCGATCTGGTCAATGGCCAAAACCGTGGGACCGGCCAGGCTTATCATCCAGGAGAGGACCGTGTTTGCACATCCCGACCAGGTTTCTCGTTTTGACCCGCCGCAGCTGGGCCAACCGCGCCCGCACGTTCCATTGTGCGCCGCGAGTCCGACCAACGGGAGGCCGGCTTGCGTCGAGCAGCTTTCAATCCGGACAAATCCCACCGCCTGAAATATCTGGTCAAGCCTTTCCCATTACGCCTCTCGAATCTGCACGTAAAGCTTCGGTGGCGCGTCGGGATAATAGAGATTCAATGCCGGACAGAGCCAGCCCTCCATCTCCTGAACCTCTCCGTCAACCTCGAACCGGCCCTGGTACACGTTGCCGTCGCCTTCCTTCCTCGCCCATTCAAGCTCGAAGTCGGCGTCTAAAAATGGTCTCGCCGAAAAAGCCATCAAGAACCCGTGCTCGGCCCGCCGGATCCCCTTCAGGCGAACCGCCGTGTCGATCATGCTATCGGCCCCGGCAACAAACGGTTCCTTATCCAAGCCGACTCGCTCATCGTCGAAGACCCACATGTCGTTCCATTTGTACGCTTTGATGACGAAAACCGAATCCTTCATGCTAGTCTTACCCTGAAAAGCCATACAAAACCGTTTTAGATGTCCCGACATCCAAAGAGTTTTCAGCCGGTAACACGACCGGCTCTCACTTCAAGTCGTCCGCGGACCGCGACAAACCGCAGTGGTTCCCCGGGGCTTTTAACAGCTGGTCACAAAACTGGTTTTCTCTTTGAATACTCCCCTGGTTCGTGGGCAAGCATGTTTGTGATGGCTTTCAAAAGCCCGTAACAAAACATGGTTGCCGCTCGGAGAAGTCCCTGGGCAAGAGGAAACCTGAGTGGTTTTGTGATGCGTTCTAACTACTGCCTCTCATTTTTTCCGTGGTTTCCTCGCCTGGTCTTTCTGTTTTCGCATTTTCTTCCGGAGATGAGCAAACTTGGTCGCCGGCTTCCGTGCTGTTTGGCGTTGATTCTTGGACATGGTATTAGCCCTTGAACTCAATAGTACCGTGAAAGTCTTTCCGGCGGCGCAATGGCGTGGGAAAAGCATGGCTATATCGCCAAGGTCCATGAATCCCAATGCTGGGTTTGACCCTCTGATGACTTAAACATTAGCGTTGATCAGCGTCTATTAGTGGTTTTTTTCGTTCGCCACCCGCGAACGGTTACCTCATCACTCGCTCTGATTTTAGAGCAGGGTCGACTCGTTCCTTGCCCCAGCAGGTATTATACTCGAAGTGTAAGCGTTTCGGGCCCTTCGAACGGCCCAGACGCTGGAAAAGCCCTCGCCCTGGTCGGAGATGATCTGCTGGATCAGCCGAGCGACGGTGCGTTCGGAAATGTGGTCGCGTTCCCACGGCCGGCCGGAGCGGATTGATGCCATGACGGAGGACTCGGCCGACACGATTTATCCGAAGCTGTTGCAAGAGGCCGGCTATCGCAACGGGTTTTTCGGCAAGGCGCTTCGGTTCGACGGGAGCGCGTTTCTGCCGGCCGGGAAACTGCCGCCGCTCGAACGCGACGCCGATTTCACCTAGTCGTTCCACACCCGGATCCTGCCCGGCCATCCACATCCGGGCGTGTTGATCGGCAATCGGACCCGAAAAGGCCGCGGGGACGATACTTTCATCAAGTTCACCTCGCACAGCTTCCAGTACTTCCGGGGCCGGAAGAACGCCTTGCGGCTGGACTACCAGCTGCCGGAACAGCAGTGGGTGCACCTGGCGGCCGTTAAACGCGGCCCGGCGATCACGGTCTACGTTGACGGTAAGCCGGTGGACACGGGGGAAGTGGCGGTCGATCTGCCCGAGTTGCCCAGCGTTTCTTCGGCAGCGGGAACTGGTTGTGGAGTGTTCCGAGTAGCCCGACCATGCAGCCGTCCCTGTTCGTCGAACCAGAGACGGTCCAGGCAGATGAAGCGACCCCACTCGACTTCTGCCGTGCGCTTCTGGTGATAAACGTGCCACCACTGTCCGTCATCATCGCGGATGGCACAGCCGTGTCCCGGCCCGAACAAGCTATCAGACCGTTGGATGATCGGATTGTTCTCGCCACGAGTGAATGGGCCGAGCGGACTGTCGCTGGTGGCATATCCCACGGCATAGTCGGGCGTGTTGGCGCCAGAACCGCTGTAGATCAAGTAATAACGGTTGTTGTGCTTGATCATCCAGGGGCCTTCAGTTACATGGCCGTTGCGTGTCTCCCAATCCGACTCGGGTTGCAGAATGACGCGCGGCTTACCGGTGGGTTCGGTCGGGCTGGCCATCTTCTGGACCGTGATCCGGAAGCCCGGCAACCGCACAACGTAAAGATATAGGCGGCCATCGTCGTCTCGGAAGAGGTGTGCGTCGATGGCACTGTCGAACAATTGTCGTCGAACGCCGAAAGGCCCCAAGGGACCTTCGGCATCGGCCACGCCCACCGTCTTGTTCGCTGTGTAGTAAAGGTGAAATTTCCCAGAGTCCGGATCCTGCCAGACATCAGGCGCCCAAACGTGCGGCTTACCGGGCCGGAACACGACGGGGCCCCGTTTCCATTTCACTAGGTCATCCGAGGTGTAAACACGGTAACCGTTGTCGCCGTCCACCTGACCGGTCGCGTACAGGTAATATGTGCCCTCGTGCTGAATGACCACCGGGTCGGCCAGGTTGCCGTCGATAATGGGATTGCGGTAGGTCTCGGCCGCGTCAACGCCGCACGAAGCCATGGCAAGGACGGCGGTCACGACTAAGGTAGAAGACAAGGTAAAAGCTCTTGACATCACTTGGGTCCTTTTTTGTGTTTTGAGTTGAGCGTCCACGTGCGTTTCTTTATAAGCCATGGGGCCATGAAGCGAAAGCCAGCGGCGTGGGTTGGCAGCATCACGCGTGTCGCTTAGCTATCTCATCTACGCTGAACCAGCGTCGCTGGCCTCGGGCTGGAGGCGGGTAAGTCAGACGTGCGTTATTCGAAAAACGCTGATCCGCGGGTTGGGTAAAGGGGGCAGGCGTCAATCGGGCCAAGCCCCCGCAGGGCCGTTCCGGCCATTGACGCCTGCCCCCTTTCTTTATCCTTCGGCTGCCAACTGAAGTGCGACAGATTGAGGGCAGGTACGACAACAAGTCGGCGTTGTTTCAAAAAGGGGAAGAAGGAGGTCGTTATGGGTCGTGGATGGTTGACGTTTTCACTTGCGGCGGGGGCGGGCCGTCCCATCGCGGTTTGCAGGTTCGAATCCTGCCGGGGATACTGGACTTACGTCAGTTCCGACCCCCCTGTGGCACAGAAAACGCGGGGGTGCGTAGAATAGAAGTGCCCCGTGGGGGGCCATCCCACGAGGCACGAAAAGCGAGCCTTTCAGCCCGCCTGATGCTTTGAGGTTTCTCTAGCTGGACGGTTCGCCATGAAATTCCCCAAGCCGTGGTATCGCAAGCTCCCCGCGCTTGGTTCGTCACGCTCGACGGCCAGCAAATCAAACTCGGCACCGCGAAAAGCGAGGCCTTGCGCCGCTACCAGGAGCTGATGGCCAGGCCCGAAAAACAGGTGGTCGCAAGCGGCTTGCTGCTGGCCATCATCGACGCGTTGCTCTCCGGACGCTAGAATGTGTTTCACTGGTAGCGCCGGACAGACGTCTCCCAGGCGGCCCCACTGCCAGCGGCTGGCGCTTCACGATAAGTAGGGTTGATGCTGATAAAGGCGAGGCAACCATGAACTTGCGCGTGATTGTCACTACGCCTGGTTCGCCGTCAACGAAAGTTAATCCATCCGGAGGCTGATCCTATGGTTCGACATGCTGTCTCGATTATCGGAGTCCTGCTGACAACCCTGGGTTTCCTCGCCCCGGTTCGCGCTGGCGACCAAGAGCAGGACGCCGTGGAAGGCCAGTCCGTCGCGCGGCAACTGGTCTTGGTCAAGGAAGGCGTCAGCCAGGCCCCGATCGTCGTGTTTAAGAGCGCGCCGCCCAAGACGCGGCAGGCGGCGGAGGAACTGGCCGAGTACATTGAGAAGATCAGCGGCGCCCGGCCCGACCTCATCGAGGGCCAGCCCGATTCGGTTCCGGAGCACTCGATCTGGGTCGGTTACCAGCCGGTGCTGGACCGCTTGTTTCCCGGTCTCGATTTCAACTTCCAGCACCAGGAAGAGGTACTGATCGCCGCCAACGAAGATCACTTGGTGATCGCCGGCCGCGACCGTTGGGACGAGGATCATCTGGTCGTCCAGGGCCGCAACTCAAGGATCGAAGGTTGGCAGCGGGAATACGGCACCGTCAACGCGGTGTATACTTTCCTCCAGGACTATTTGGACGTCCGCTGGATCATGCCGGGTGAGATCGGTGAGGACATCATCAAAAAGGAAACGATTGCCCTGGAGCCGTTCGAATACCGCCATCATCCTCCATTTGTGGAGCGAGCCGAGATCCTTCGGTTCTCCAGGGCCGGCGATTCCCGGCGGCACGCTCAAGACTGGGCGCGGCTCCAGCGAATTCAACTCGACTCGATGTCCGCGCCGGGCGGCCATTCCGCGACGCACTGGTGGGACAAGTACCACGAGGAGCATCCGGATTACTTCGCGCTTCAACCGGATGGCACGCGCAGCGGCTATCCCTCGCCGCACTATGCCAAACGCTGCCTCTCCAACCCGGCCGTGTGGCAGCGGTGGATCGAAGAGGTGGAGCAGACGTTCGAGGAAGATCCGACTCGCACGATATTTGGCGGCAACGAGAACGACAGCCACAGCAGCGGCCTTTGCGTGTGCGAAGACTGCCGTGCCTGGGACCCGTCGCCGGAGGATGTCAAGGAGCGTCATCGTTACACGTGGGATGGCGTCACTCGAGAGTACGTGCCGATGTCCGATCGGTACGTCAGGTTCGCCAACCGCCTGGGGCGGAAACTGAAAGAACGATTCCCGGACCGACCGGATCTTCGCGTGCTCATGTCGACCTATGGCCCCGCCAGCCCGGCCCCCGTCGAGGCGACGCCGGACGACAACGTGATTGTTTCCGTCGTGGGCCACTTTCCCCTGACCACTCCAGATGCACGCCGGGAACAGAAGTCCCATTGGAAACAGTGGGCGGCAAAGGCATCACGGATGCGTTACCGGCCAAACTTATGGTATTGGGGTGGTGGCATTTGGGGTTGGCCCGAAGTGGCCATGACCAGAACGATTGAGGACTTCCGGTTTCTGGCGGAAAACGGCGGTACGGGTATGTTTGTGGACGGTGCCTGGGAGCATTGGGCGACGCAAGGGCCCATGTATTACCTGATGGCACACCTAGCATGGAACCCCTATCAGGACGGCCAGGCGCTGCTCGACGATTATTACCGGCGCGGTTTCGGCGAGGCGGCTGATGAAATCGAAACGTACTGGAGCATGATGGAACGAGCCAATCGTGATTTCATGGCCTCACCCAATCTGCGCACCCGCTCGGCGAGTCGTTTCACCACGATCGCAATCGCCAAGCAGGTGTACAACCCCGAGTTTCTGGCTCGGGCGGATCGAGTATTGCAGCGGGCGGCGGAGGAGCTTGCGGATCAACCGGAGGTCTATCGCCAACGCGTGGCCTTCGTCCGCGCGGGGTTCGACTTCACACGCCTGATGATCGAATGCATTCCGCTAATGGAGCGAGTTCGCGAGAGTGAGGGGCGGGACGCGGAAGCGGTCAGGCAGGCATCTGCCAACTGGGACAGGATTGAGGAGATTGCCGAGGAGACCGATCCGTACGGCTTCTGGTTCCGGGTGATTTCCTCGCGGATGCAGGATGGCTACATGGGCGGTGTTGCGGATTACCTGGGGCCGCCATCGGATACATTCCGCGAGTCCGCCGGACTGGAGTGAACAGTGGCTCACAACGGTAGCGTGGAACGTAATGGACCACGGGACAAGCCCGTGGCATTTGCATCCGGCAAAGCCCTTTTTCAACATGTGCAACGGACGTGCGAACGTCCGCGGATATCGGTCTCTTGCCCGTGAACGGTTATTCTTTCCGCCCGACATTGCCTCGGCATCACCATGAGTACGGTCAGTCGGTGGTCGCATCGTCGATCTCGTCGCCGACCTCCTCGGCAGCCTCTTCCGCGGAATCCGTTGCGTCCTCCACAGTCTCGTCAATCGCTTCGCCAGTTGTTTCGGCCGGGCCATCCTGCGTTTCACAGCCGACGAGAATGAGCGAGGCACTCAGGATCGCTGGTGCCAACAACAGACTGGACGTGATTCGTTTCAACATGTTTTTTGTCCTCGCGCTGGTTAAAGGTCTTCGTTGATCCACGTTCACACAAAACAATTGCGTAGCAAATCGGATGCAAGCCCGCAGCCGCTGCAGGAGGGCCTGTCGAGGCATCGTGCGGCGAGTGAGACTGTGCACCGTTGGCCGCGCAGCGATCTCGGTGGTCGAAGTGCGACCGGTCTCCCCAGGATTAACGCCGCCGAAGCCTACGCCCATGGCGCGGCCCTTCTCACGGCGGGGCTCCCGCGATACGGCGTGAGGGCCTTGTCGAGGCGTTCGATTTCACGCTGCAATTGTAACATCTCTGTCGCCTCCTGAACCCGGGGCTTATTGCGCGCTGCCGGAGCCCTCAGCCGATTCCCGTGGCTCGGAAAGCCGTTTGTCTTCCTCGTGACTTTCCTCATCGGAAAGGGGGTCCTCGGTCTGCTCCCCCCACTCCTGCATCTCGTTTGCCGCCTTCTCCATCATCTCCGTGGTTCCTTCAGCAGCATCTTCGGTGTCCTCCTTAACCTCCTGCTTGTCGAGTATGATTTCGCTCGTGTCGCCGGTGTCTCGGAAGTAGAGCCACCCGCCAAAGAACATCAAGACAATCGCCAGAACGGCGAGGATTGCTAACCAACGCATGCTTCGTTCCTTTCAAGTCGGTATTGCGATTTGCACTTCCCCTTGCGAGGTTGCCGCACCCACGTGCGGCTTCGTCAAAAGTTTTCAGCAGCTTGCGTACCGATCCGCCCGGCTTTTTGCAATCAGGGAGGAAAAGGGGGAGCAGGACCTTTTCGCCGAAAGATGAGATAAGAAATGTAAGAAGTCCGCGTTCAGGTGCCGATACGACACACCGGTGGCACTTGGAAATTGGAAACGCCGGTGGATGCTGTCTTCGACATGGCGGCACTTTGTTAACAGATGTCGACAAACTGACAGCGTTTCGGATACATTCAGGGCAACGCGCGAGACGCGGGCAGATCTCATGAAACGGGGATGTGAACGGACGTGGAGCCAAACCGCCCGGCGGGCGGATCGGGGGTCCGGTCACAACCCCACAGCCAAAGGAGTCTGCTCGATGGTGTCTGATGCACGTCGGAGGTTGTTGGGGGAGGACGGAGCTCGGAGAGACACCTTTCACTGTACGACGCGCTGCGTCCGCCGCGCGTTTCTTTGCGGTCAGGATCCG
The DNA here is from genome assembly GCA_051745935.1 of Planctomycetota bacterium. Taxonomy (GTDB): domain Bacteria; phylum Planctomycetota; class Planctomycetia; order Pirellulales; family Pirellulaceae; genus JBNJEM01. Next base: position 5,777 of record JBNJEM010000110.1, on the reverse strand, counting down.
GTGAGCGGCCAAGACCACGCCTATCGATGCAGTTGGATCTTGCTGCGGGAAGAACAGCTTGCGGGCCTGTTCACGATCGACCGTTGCGTTCCCAAGGAACCGGGCGCACGCGGCTCTCTTTTTTGACTGCGACATCAGTCTCGCTTCGCGGTGTCGCGCTGAAAACAGGAGTGCTCGTCGGCATCCGCCGTTACTAGCCCCTCCCTACAAGACAACTCGTAGGACGGGTCTCCAGGCCCGTCCGAAGTGTTTTCTGTTACCATGGATGGTGTTTCGACGGGCCTGGAGACCCGTCCTACGATACAACCTCATGCAAATGGCGAATTCTCCGATGTGGAATCTCGACCCGCCGCCGGGATTTCAAGGCTTGCGAGAAGACGCTGGTGCGGGCGTTGCCGGGTGACAAGACGCGGCGCCGCGTACCTTATTGTGTGTAGAAAGATTCTTAGAAGCGGACAGAAAACCTGTAAACCTCACCGAAAACCCTTGTAATGTGAACGGTTTAGCAACGCTTGCCGGAGTTTTCTGGCCGCCTCTTAGGTAACACCCCCAAGAACATTTTTTCTTTTTCGAGTCGTGCGCGACGGGGTACGGTAGACTCGCGGCATGTCTCGACCTCCGCGAACCGAATTTCCACCCGCTAACTCCCACTAACGTTCAGCAGGTTGAACAGGGGTACATGCCCTCATCCGAGGCGGTTGACAGCGGGAATCGGGCATGCCATGGTATTCGGCGTGACGAAATCCCAACGGAAAGTCATCACGAGGACTCGTGAATGAGCAAGGCTGTCGTTCTCACTGTCGACGAAATCCGGCGGCGTATTACGGAGACGCTTGAACGGAACGGGGTGCGGAAATGCATTCTCTTCGGATCGCATGCCCGGAACGATGTGAGCAGGCACAGCGATGTCGATCTGCTCTTGGTCAAGTCAACCTCCACCCGTTTCCTGGATCGAACCCGTGATTTGCAGTATGAACTGAGCAGCCGGCTTCCGGAATCGGACGTGGATGTCCTCTGCTACACGCCCGAGGAACTCCAGCGAATGCAGTCGCGCAAGTTCATTCAAACGATCCTGTCGGAGGGAAAGGTGATTTATGAGCGTCAGTAATGCGCGACACCAGGCCGGGCGGTGGTTCAAGACAGCCGAGCAGGATATCCAGGCCGCGAAAGCGCTTGCGTCCGCCGGGCACCACGCGCAAGCGTGTTTTCTTGCACGGCAAGCCGCCGAAAAAGCGGTCAAGTCCCTCTGGTTCGCCCAAGATCAGGACCCGTGGGGGCATTCGGTCCAGAAGTTGCTAAGCGACCTCCCCGGCTATCCCGGCATGCCTGACGACCAGACCCTTGGCAGAATCGCCGCGCGGCTGGATCGGCTCTACATCCCGACCCGGTACCCCAACGGTATTCCTGACCTCACACCCGGCGAGACGTACGCGGCCGAAGACGCCGAAGAAGCCATCAAGGGTGCCGATCGCATCCTGGACGCCGTACGACGCAGCCTTGCATGAGCATTGAACAGGAGCACGCCGACGCGCTGAACGCTTCAGACGGCAACGTCCTGTTCGCAAACGGGTCCCCAACTCCACCGCCTAAAGGGCGAGACGCCGTCGAGCCGGGTTCCCTTCAAACCGGCTCGCGGGCCCTCCGATGCGAAGCATCTTTGGCGTGTAGTTCTTGGGGGACGTATCCGGCCGATCCTTCCGCGCACAGGCGGCTTCCGCCGATGTGGGACGCTCAACACGCGGTGTCACGTTTCCCCGCGCCTTTACCAAGTTCGCGATGGATTGTCCGGAGTGCCACGTCGGGCGATACGAGAACGGGTTTGCCGACGGACTCAGCCTGGCCGACTCGTCGCGGCTGGTGAAAACCTTGGCGGACTGGGGCGTCTTCGAGCTGGCGATCGGCGATCGTCGGAAGCCAGTCGCACCCGTGAATCATCTGGTCGCGCACGTCGCCCTCCGGAACGGTGCCCGGCATGGAAACAATCGACGGGACGCGAATGCCTCCCTTGCCTGATGGGCGTCCAGGATCCGGCCGGTTCCCTTCTCCAAGAGGACCTTGTAGCGGGCGTACTTCGCGCCCACCTTCTTCATGGAATTGTTCGTCGAGCGGTCGCCTTCTTCGACCGTGTAGGCTATGCCCTTTTCCTGATCTTCCTACTCTCGCAACCCCACCGCCGCCAACGCGGGCCCGGCTCTCAAAACGAACAGGTCGAATGTTTCCATGGCAGCATACCGCAGCCTCAAACGCGCGGCGCGCCGGGCCATTCAGAAGTGTATGTAGGCGTAGCCTCGCAGTTGGAGGTCGATAATTCTTGGATACGCCCCCACGACAATCTGCACGCCCGGCAAAACGTCGTCACCGGTCCAGCCGTGGTTCTCCATCGTCGACTTGCACAGTTCGAGCCTCACTCCGGCGTCGAGCAGGTCCTTGACAATCTGCTTGTTCGGATTTTTTCCGCTCTTCTCGGTGGCCTTCTGAAATGCCGGGTCCTTCAGCAGGAAATGGCCGGCATCGCCGTGAAAAACCCCAACAATCTCGCGATCTTTCGGCCCAATGCCCAATTTTCCGTATATGCGAGCGAGCTTGTCGAGATAATGCAGACCCGCCGCCACGTCCTTCTTCCAGGCGTCCGTCTTGATTTGATAGACAACGTTGACGCCCTGGCGCGCCGCAGGCCCGATCGGTTCTTCGAAAGTGCCCGTCTCGGTCGCGCCCTTCTTGGCGTGCTTGAAGTCCTTCGGCTTGGGTTGACTGGCGAAAAAGAAGCCGTTCATTGTGTGGATGCGCTTCACATCACCGCATTGGTGCGGCTCCGATTGCTGGTTCCGGGCCTTTTTCTCGGAAGCAGTCAAAGTGTTACTCGCGACTGCTCCGAAAAAGAAAGCCGTAGCCAAAAAAAGTGGCAAAGATGCTTTGGGCAAACGTCGAGGGGATGAAGAATTGAGTGCCATGGGTGGCTCCGAGAGTGGTCACTGGGTCGCGTGCGTGAGAAACGATATACGAGGGGTAACTCAAATTGACCCCTCGTTGGGACCGAATCATCAGCAAACCGCGCGCCATGGGCATCGTGGTGTCCTAGGCCGGCCCTCCTTTGCAATATGATCTGCATTCTGCAATGGAGACAGCAGCGCCTGGAGCTCGATCCGAGCCGCGCGTTTGAGCAGGAGAACGTGCCGCAAGGCAAAAAGCGCCAAAAAGTCCGAAACCTGCGACAAGATGGCGGTGCCAGGGGGGAGTGGGGGGGAGGAGAAAATGGGGAGTAGGACATTTTCGCCGAGGACATTTTCGCCGAAAGGGATATAAAAGAGGTAAGAAGTCTGCGATCGTGCGTTCAGGTGCCGATACGACACGCCGGTGGCACTTGGAAATGGGATGCGCCGGTGGATGCTGGCTTCGACATGGCGGCACTTTCTTTTTGCAAGGGACTGGGCCATTCCGCCATGCACATTTCCAGGAGACGCGGCTATCCGGATGGGGCGAAAAATATATCGGTTCGCGCCGCGAGGACAGCCGGGATAATACAGGAGCAAGAACTCCCGGATGGTCGTGGAATGGGCCGGTGAACACCAAGCTGAGCTCCTGGAGGACTGGGAGTTGGTGAGAGCAGGTCGCCAACCGAACAAAATCGAGCCGCTCAAGCGAGGAACTTGCCATGTACCACGATGTGATCAAGGTGAAGTGTCTGGATGATTTTGAGTTGGATCTCTCCTTCGAGGACGGGAAGTCGGGCATTATCGAGTGCAAGCCGAGTATTGCCAAGACCGGAGTCTTCTCGCGGCTGCGCGACCCAGAAGTATTCAAGAGAGCCAAGGTCAACGCAGAGCTCGGTGTTGTTACCTGGGACGACGAGGTAGACATCGCCCCAGAAACCGCCTACAGCCGAGCAACGGGTTCCCCCCTGCCGAAGTGCATGGAAGTCAGCGAACCACAGGATCAGCCTAAGTAAAACCGCGGGGAACCAGTATCTGGGTGTCTGAATCTCGGTCCTCTTGGCATGAACAGTGATTCCTTTTCGGCAATCTTGGCGTCTGGCGACGACCCGTTATGAACGGCAGCGACGTCCAAAAGCACCTCGGCAGATCTGGTGGGGCCACCGAGGACTCGTATTCACTTCAGTCAGTTTAACAGACGCGGCGCACGCGGCTATGTATGCTTGAGTTTTCGGACAGCTCTGTCGACAAAAGAAGATGCTGGCACCCGAGATGGGATTTGAGCACACTTTGGACCCTTGAATTCCGTACTTCCTTCCGCTAGACTGCGGGTTTGGCGGTTCCGACGCCCAACCCCAATGGTCCTCCCTCGCAGGACCTTTGATCGGGGCAAAGGGGAGTCCTCTCCTCCGGTAAGCGTGTCGTGCGTCTCTTTTTGCTGCGCGATTTTGAGCGAGGGTCGAGGTCACGCGGTTTAATAGGGAGACGGTCATGACTACGAAAAAGGACCTGAAGAAACGTGTACGTGCGAGGCAGGCGAAAACAGGCGAATCCTATTCAACAGCGCGCCTGCATGTGCTTCGCGGAAAAGACCCGCAACACGTAGACCAGGATATCTCACCCAAACGTATCACTGCGATTGCGTTGAGTTGCTCGCAGCAGTCGATACGCCTTCGGCAGCTCAGTGGAACAGATGTCATTTCTCTGCGCACGGGAGGCGTTGTCGCATATCGTGTGGCCCCGGGGCAACTCGTGGACGTCGCGTTGACCAAACAATGGACTTGGAGCGGAATCGTCTGTTCCACCGGCCGTATCGAACGCGTTTGGACCGATGTGCCCGCTCTTGGGCTCGACCCTCTACCTCTTGAAGACCAAGGCGAATACGATCTCAACGAGATCCACGAACCGTTTGAACCAACCGATCCCTATGGGGAGATGTGGCTTCGATTCGCTTCGAAAACGCGACGAGCTTTCGAGTTTTCCGGCATCGCGTGGGGCGAAGGTGTTGGCGTTAAACCAACCGACGAAGGAGCTTGTCTCGTCGCGGATGCGGCTGAAATGAGTGACCCAACATCAGCGCGGAAACTGCTGATGAAGGCTCTGGCTGCGGACCTGCGTTGCATTGATGCCCATGCGCATCTCGGCAACATGGCTTTCCATCATCGCCCCGAGGATGCCATTACCCACTACGATATCGCAATTCGTATTGCCGAGCTGTCTCTGACTCCTGACTTCCAGGAGCTGTTGCCCTGGGGCTTCATCTACAATCGACCGTTCTTGCGTGCGCTTCACGGATACGGGCTTTGTCTCTGGCGTCTCGACCAAGCAGAGAATGCACGCGCTGTGTTCGAGCGAATACTCTCACTCAACCCAGCCGACCATCAGGGGGTCCGGTTCTGTTGGAACGACATTCGCAACGGACATCCGTGGCGGAGCGAGAAACTCGCGTAGTGCTCAAGGTGAGCTGTTGAAAACGCTGTTGAGTGGGCATGCGGGTCGCGTAAGGAACTCAGCCGAAGTGCGACCGCTGATCAGAAAACGACTTCTGGAGGATGGGGCATCGTTTCCAGGGCATCGTTTCCAGACACCCTGAATTCCCTGCTGGACTTGGCCGCGCGGATCAGGTAGGGCGGTTGGCTCCGTCGTCATGGTCATGGAAGGGGAATCAGAGGCTGCCCCCGCGCCCTGGGTGGATTCAACGTCTCGATGACAGGTGTATGTCGCTCTCGGTATATGAGTTTCGTCGAAACATGCCAAAACCCGGTCGTTTGGCCGTCCGGGGCCGCCAAGGCGTGCGAGCACCGAGTTGACAGCGTGGCGCCCGATCGAGTAGGGTACGGGCAACGC
>JBNJEM010000109.1:0-15432 GCA_051745935.1 Planctomycetota bacterium | reverse complement strand
AAGCCGATGAGCCTTACGCCCGCGCGCAAGATTGCGATTGCTCGTAGTTCTTTCGATCCCGTCTCTTCCGGAACGTTGAGTTTGTCGGCAAGCCACTCCGTGCGGAAAAGAAGCACCCAGGCCATCCCAAGGCAGAAAACCGTGAAGCCGAAAGTGTTCGCAATATGTGCGACTCGATGTCCAAACAGGGATTCAGGACCCAGCCTCATCGTTGCCAGCAACATTGCCAGGGACGCCAAATAGCCCATGGCCCAAACAATTTGGAATAAGCCGAAAAGTTTTGCCATGACCAGGAATAGTTGTCTCATCGCTTGCCCTCACTCCGTAATGGACGTCCCTGGATGCTGCTTGTCCTTCCGCCTGAAAGCCATACCCGGACTGTGTTATACGCCATCAGTCAATTCATGGTCATCCTATGGCCGGCGTCTAATACGGATGCAACGATTCTATTCTCGGCAAATGTCTCCACCGGGCAAGATAGGGTGTACGTAATCCAAGACTCGTTCCTTTCATGCTCCCGATCAACGTCGACCAGACGGTCGTCACCGCCGAAAATCTTCCCGTTCTTTCTCGATGGCCAGCGCGAACGGCACAAACTTGGCAAATACTTCTTTTTCAGGCTGTTTTTGCCAATCTCTGGATCAATTCGGGCTTTTGCCAGGCGGCTAAACGTTCCGGCCGCTGAGCATCAATGAAAGCAAGGCGGGGGATGAGGCCGCAGCGGTTGGCGATCTGGATGGCTAGACCGGGGCGGGCATTGGCTTCCAATACAACCGGTCCCGAGTGGGCATCAATGGCATAATCAATTCCGACAAACCCCAGGCCCAGAGCTTCTCCAAGTTTCATGGCTCCCGTGAGCAGATGATGCCAGTTGGGAATACGAATCACGGTCAGTGGCGCACCGGTGTCGGGGTGAACGGAAACCGCCTGGTTTCCCTGGACTCCACCAAACGTTTCACCGGTGGCCAGGTTAATGCCCAGAGCGATGGCCCCCTGGTGCAGATTGGCGCGGCCGCCGGACGCCTGCGTAGGCAGGCGCACCATAGCCATGGCCGGCATACCGCGGTAGATGATTATTCTGATATCCGGAAGGCCGGTGAGAGCAAATTCTCCGAAAGCGGCGTGAACCAATATGTGCTGTTCAATTATCGCCTGGTCGGGCTGGCCGTTCAGTGAATACAGCCCGGACAGAATTGTTAAAACGTGATCTCTCAGCTCTTCAATCGGAACAAAACCTTTTTCGGAGGTTTTAATGTCCTCTCCATTGTGCCCGTCTATGACCAATATTCCGCGTCCACCTGATCCAGTAGCCGGTTTAACCACAAAGCGCGGGCGATGCCGTACTCGTTCAGGAAGCGCCCGCACCTCGCCCTGATGCTTGATCACGGCGTACGTTTCGGGAACTGTGATGCCTTGCTCCAAGCAGATTCTTTTGGTGGCCAGCTTGTTGTCCACTCGCGGAAAATAGGCTCGACAGTTGCGTGGCAAAAGGTAATCGACATTTCTGCAATTCAATCCCAGAATTCCCTTTTGTCGAAACTTTCGGAAGCACTTCCACCATGCTGTCTTGTTTCCCGAAGTCATACCAATCTCGTTTTTGAGAATCGATGCTATCACACGTCTCGAAAACGCCATACTTCCGTCAGTCGATATCCTCTGTAGCTTCCGATGAGGATGAGCGCCGCCATTGTAAAGAAATGCAGTTCAGGGTAGCTCAGGAGCACTTCCCCGGCCCCTTGCCAGTTGAAGATCAGGTAGCAGAAAAAAGCCACGAGCAGGGTGCCCGCCAAAAGTTGCAGCGAATATGAAACGCCTTCTTCTTCATTGGCGACATAGAACCGCTCCACAATCATGGTCGTGATGACCATTGGCAGCAGAACGACGCCGCCCGTCGGGGTAAGCGCACACTGCTCAATAATCGAAATGCCCAGAATCATGCCCAGGACGACGAGGGTCAGAACAATGCTCAGGCGCGGCATCAGCAGCAGTTTCATTCGATCCAGGAACGCGCGTCCGAACAGCCCGACCACCAGGACCAAAATCAGGACCAACCCCCCAATTTGCCAACCCGTGTAGACAAAGCTGAGAGCCAGCAAAGCTGGAGTGAAGCTGCCGACTGTATCCACTCCGATGGTGGTCCTGAAAAAAGCCGTCGTCAAAGCGGCCAGAGGAAACAGCAACAGCAATGCCAGGGCATGGTGCAATTCGAGCGGCAGACGCCGTAGACTAAGAAACTCGGCTAAGTGGACATTCCCGCTTGGCCACAGTTGTGCCGAGTAGAGAGCTGTCGAAGGATGAATTTCAGCGATCGAGATTCTCGTCTGTAGGTCGGTCACGCCTGAGCCGCGGGTGATGGGCAGCCGGCCGCGTCGAAGCATCAGATAATGGTGCGGCGTCTCTCCCTGGTATCCGTTGTCGGGATCGAACTGTTCCCATTCACCATCCACGAACGCTTCGGCCCAGACGTGGCGCGAGGCATTATTGGTTTCCTTCAGTTCAAGGCCGCTAACCAGTCGGGCCGGAATCCCGGCTGCTCGGCAGAGAGCGACAAACGCGCGAGCTTTTCCGACGCATTCTGCTTTCCCGGTTCTTAACGCTTCCTCGGCATCTTCGGCACCGTCCCCGCCCTGGTTTGTGATTTTGGACCGAGAATGCTCGAAGAACCGGTTAACCAGATCATCTTGGCAGATGGATTCAGAGTAAAGTTTGTTGAAGGTCGCGACCACTTCCTTGCCCTTTACCTGAATGCCAGGCTCATTGGCCAAGTATCGACCGCGCTCTTCGGGTTTTAGCTTTGCCGTTGGGCCATTCTCCCCCAATTTTTCCTCGCGATTGCTGTGAATACCAAAATCCGCCATAATCTGATATTGCCCCTCGCGGGAGGCGGTTATTCTGAGTTCGCGATCGCGATGCGGCAGTAACTGGTCAAGCGGGGTTGTTTTTAGTCGCGCCTCTGCCGGAGGCGTCACTTTTTTGCGGCGCAATCGCTTTTGATAGATGCGAGAATTCGCCGTGTCCAGCGGCAAAGCGATATAGATTTGAGCGCCGGGGTCTTCCGCTTTGAATTCCAGCCGATAAGTAAGTTGCCAGCTGTCTTCGGTCGGCAGGGCTTGCTCGGGTCGCGAAGTGCTGTAGCGTATCCCCGCGCAGAAGGTGCCGGTCAGGACAAGTAGCGCGACTGTCCAATAAGCATAGCCTCGGTGGCTCAATGCGGTTAGCCTCCGAGACGGCGTCAGGTTACAAATCCTCATCGTTTTCATCCTTTGAGAATTGCAACTGGAAAGTTTTGTCGGTATATTTTTTTTCTTCCGGATAGTACAGTACGTACACGCGCTGATGTAATTCATCGATTCCGAAAAAAGCCTTGATCGAATCATCTCCTGGAACGTGAAGCCGGCCTAAGGGAGGCTTTTCAATGTCCTCCGGCAGCCGTTTTCGGAAAAAATGAATCGGCGCCACCCTGCGAGGGGCATCATCACCTGTTCGCATGACAATCCCGGCCACTTGGGTATCCGGGAAAACTCGGGCAAAGTAATCGTCTGTCCGCACTTCCGTATCTTTACCGGGAGGGATGCTGATACTCAGGGCATCGGGTTCGGAGTCGATGAATTCGATTTCCGCGGGGTCGCGACGCGGCTCCTCCACGCCCTGGGGAAAAACCCGTAATTCCGGATCACCCCACAGCTGGAAACTTAAAGCGGCGCGTTGACCTTTTGCTTGCTTGGTATGACCCCGGTCGTTTTTTAGTTTTTGCAATAGAAAAAAGTAAATGCGGGCATCGCGCAAAGCCTCGCCCAGCGTGGCGTCACGGTACAGCAGACCGTCGGCGAACGCCTTGACGAAAGCGGCACCGGAAGCGGAATGCACAGAGGTATCCGTGCCGATCTTGGCCACTCCGCCGAAGGGGTGAATTCGCTTAAGGAATCTTTCTCCCAGTGACGAGCAACTCTGGAGAATGACAACAGGCAACCCCGCCAATTGTGCGGATGGTGTTTCCCTCCCGCTCTGAACAGAATTGTCTTCTTCCCAATGTTGAAAACCGTCGTAAGGCTCGTGTCCGGAGGGTTCACCCGGGACTCGCCGGCCACGGGGCTCATGCCCGGGGGGAGCACCCGGGGCTCTCCGGCCGTGGGACTCATGCCTGGAGGGAGCATCCGGGACGCTCCGACCGTACGGGTCATGCGTGGAGGGTCCATCCGGGCCGCTCCGGCCGTAGGGCTCATCTCTGGAGGGAGCATCCGGGGCTTTCCCGCCGTACGGCTCATGCCTGGAAGGGGCATCCGGGCCGCTCCGGTCGTAGGGCTCATGCGTGGAGGGTTCATCCGGGACGCTCCGACCGTAGGGCTCATCTCTGGAGGGGGCATCCGGGACGCTCCGGTCGTAGGGCTCATGCGTGGAGGGTTCATCCGGGACGCTCCGGCCGTAGGGCTCATCTCTGGAGGGTTCATTCGAGGTTTGCCGGCCGTACGGGGCATCTCTGGAGAATTCACCCGAGGTGCTCCGGTCGTGGGGAGTATCTTGGCGGGAGCCGCCATCCTGATCAAGATAAGGGTTGTCACGATGAGCAGTGCCATAATGGTGATCTTCGGGATACTCGTGGTACTCCGGAGTTGCGTGTGCATTCCAACCGGGCTGACTGGCTGGGGTTGTCAGTGCCTGCGGCAGAAACTTTTCGTACCCTTTATGTCCATGGTAAATGATCAGATTGGCCTGTTGTGCTGTTGCCGCTGCCTTCTCTCCCTCTATCGAGTCGCCGTAAAACTCTTCAGTCTGCAAATCTACATTCTTGAATTCGGCGGCCGAGAGTCGGGCCATCGTTTCGGAAAGGGGGAGCCCCCGGCGTTCAGCAGCGGCATTAGCCGCGATCATGGCCCGCGGTTTCGTATCGGCCACCAACTGGTCGCGAACGAAACCGCGGGTTAGAAAGGTGGCAGCCTGTTCCACGGATGAAAAAGGAATCCGTCCGACACCGAAGGAGGGGATTTTCTCTGAGTTGCTGGGCATACAGGGCTCCACCTCTACTTGGTAGGCGACTTTGTCCGCTGGCTTGCTTCTTTCATTTTCTTCCGCTTGACTGGAATCTTCGTCTTGGATATCAAAGATTTTAACCGTTCTTTTTTCGATAGATTCTTCATCGCCTAGGATTGCCACGGAACGGGGGCTGAAATCATGCTTTTCGATTAGTCGCATGACCTGAGAAGTGGCCTCATCAGCTTCAGCCGAGTTGGTCATTGCCACCGGCGCGCTTCTAATGAGACTGTAGTAAGGAGCAAGCCAAGCTGGAGCGTCCCATGTTTGGTTTTTCGCTTCCGGCGTGCGAGCCAGGACAATGGCATTCACTTCTTCCCGGCCTATTTCGGTTACCAATCGTTCTTCCAGGGCGGCGACGTCCAAATGTTCAATGTTCTGTTTCAGTCTGTTTGCCCAGTGATTGCTATCGTCCGCTTCGTCGTTCGCCAAGAGGACGTTATCAACTTGAAGCTCGTCCAACGTTTGTTCAACGGTCTTTTTCCCTCGGTCGTCATCGTATACTATCAGTGGTATCGCTAGATGCGCGGCCAGGGCCGAACCGAGAATCATTGCCTCATGGTCGTCTTTCGAGGCAAGCACTGCCTGATCGGTTTTTTCCCAGAATCTCCGGGCAATGAAAAGACTTACTCGGCTGAGACGTGGACTAATCTGCAAAAAGTTCGACGATGGGGGAGGGAAGCAGTCAATGTGATTGATTCTCCAATCCAAAGTGAGCACCAAAGGACTTTCAGGAGCCAAATGCTCGAGCAGGGCGACGGTTTCCGGCCGGGGAAATCGGGAGATGGATAGTAGCCACGGTTGGTTCTCACCATGCCGCAATCGCGCCAGTGCCGGGGTCATGACAGCGAGCAATTCTGGTCTGTTTTCCGGCACCACGACCAAGTCCATGTCTGACTGATTCCATTGCCCTGTCAAGTGTGTTGCCGTGACCTCGGTAGGCACGATCAAGACGCCGACAAGGAGCGTGGCGAACAGCGGAATCATCATGTGTCTCAGTTTCGTTGACGACCGACACGTTTGAATTTTGTTCATCGTTCATTTCTCCGGTATTTGCCAAAGAAAATAAAAAATTCAGTAACCACTCGATCCCATCAACTGTAGAAACACAGAAAGAAATAAAGTCCCTGAATTGCGACACGGTTTGGTTTCATGCTAACCTTTCGGCTGTTTTAAAAGAGGTGTCTCTCGGCTCGAGGCACCTACGAAGAACTCATAACAAAACCACGCGGATGCTCCGTAACCCAAGGGGTTTTGGAAGCGAGATCTCGGTTTTGTCACGGGCTGTAAAACATCTCCCCGTCCCGCATGCACTCTCCCATCAACTTAACACAATAAGCGGTATGAATGATCCTGTCTAGGATGTCTAGTATCGCGATCCAGGATGTACTCGCCCGACTCGACTGCGTACTTCTGGTATTGTCCGTCGACGACCTCGTCCCTCCGTCTTGCCCGGCAATCCCTGGTGGTCGGCGTGCAACAAGGAAACCTATTCGCTGTTCCAGGTTGCGATCACCGGGACAATCCAGCTGCTCCCTGACAGGAATAGCGTTGACATACGGTGTATTGAGGTTAGGGGCTGGCGAGTCGCGCCTCGTATCGCCCGGGCCGCTTCGCCAAAGACGTCAACAGTTGATCCACCTGATCCGCATTGTTACGCGGAACAGAGTCATCCAACGATTGGAACCATTCAGCGAACTCATCTTGATCCATGTCCGGCACACGTGGCGATAATACCTCTCCGGCCATGAAACAACCTCGGGCGTCCCTCGCGCGTTCACTTGTACTTGCCGCTGCCACCACACGGATTCACCCGCGCGCATCGATTCCCGCACGACGACGCGGCTGTTGTGTGAAAGCTGTCGTCGGCACCGCCCGGCTTGCACTCCCATGCAACGGACCCCACGTAGCCTCAGCTCAAGACCGACACACAGGTGGGCGGTATCTTACCGCTATTCACCTACGAGCCAACCTCACAATTTCCGTGGTCCATATCAGATGAAGCCTCTCCTTTCCTTGGCCGCGAGAGCACGGTGCCTTGAACACATGCTTTTACTTCTTTAGCAAGTGTCATGCCGGTATTCGGTGTGGAACCGCGGCATGGTTTTCGGGTACATAGTGTGGTGTCCTGAAGACAGAAGCATCCCGGAGACAGAAACAGTACACGAACGGTTCAGGCCGGCTCCTCGCAACCCGAAAAACGGCTCCCCGCTGAAAGAATCCATAACCGTTCACCCCCACGACCAAGAAACCTTGAGGCTTACGGTTAAGCAACCGCGCATGATCGTCCGCGGGGGACAACGACAGCCCCATTTCTGTTTCAGATGGCTAGAGAGGTATCGCTTATCGATCGTGTGTCGCACTGTGGGACTCATCAACCACGCGATTGGCCGCGTCAGCGTGTCCGCACGTCCGCCAATCTGTCGCGAATTCCAGCAAATTGGCCTGTTCACGAAATCTCGTATCCGGGGCGTTGTGGGCGGCTCAACAGGGCCGTGGCCTCGTCATCGCCAACGCACCGTTCTTTCGCGGGGTCCCACTGTACGGGCCGTCCCAGCTGCATGGAGATGTTGGCGAGGTGACACATGGTCGCGGTCCGGTGCTGGCTCTCAACATCCGAGATCGGCTTGTTGCGACTCTTGACGCAGTCGAAGAAGTTCGCCATGTGGGCTTCGGTGGCGCCGTTGCCCGAGCCGGGTGGACAAATGGGGTTGTCGTGGGGATAGACTTGGTACTGCTCGATGGGCAGCGGATCGTCGGCCAACGCTTCAGCCGGCGCTCCGGAGACTCCCGCCCGATTGACGAAAACACGTCCCTCGGTGCCTTCGATAAGAACGCCGCTGCGACCTTCTTCCAGCACGATGATTTCGAGATCGTCGTCGTACGTGAGACGTGCTTCATAATGGATCGGCTGATTGTATCCGTTCTCGACGTCGGGATACGTGGCCGTGCCATCGACCTGAACGGGTCCGGAGCGATCGCGGTTGGCGGCCTACTGAGCGATATCAAGGTGATGCGCGCCCCAGTCGGTCATCTGGCCGCCTGAGTATTCCTGCCACCAGCGGAACGTCTTATGGCAGCGTTGGGGACAATAATCGACCAGCGGTGCCTGGCCCAGCCACAGGTCCCAATTGAGGTGCGGCGTGACGGAATTGGTCCTCCGACAACACCTTACCGCTTCCGCCGCCGCGCGGAGGACCGGAAGGGCAAGCGACCGCGTAAGAGTGCCACGCCCGAAAGATGGAATTCCACGGAATTCACGAACCGCGGTGGATGACTGTAGCCGACGCCCTCGATCGTGCTCGCGCGGTAGGGATTCTTGCCGCCGCCCCAGTCCAACTGGCGCTGGGCCATGCCCCGCCAAGCCGGTCCATCAACCACTTCGGCTGCTCGCAGCAGACCGATTCCCGCCGATGCAATGGTTGCGTTGATTCCAACCGTCGGCGTTACGATTCCTCATCGCCCCTTGAATCCGCCTGTTGCATCCACTCACGCAGCCACGCCACGTCTTCGCGCAGTTCGGCCACAGTGCCGCGGAACAAGCGGAGGTCGGCACGGAATTTTTTGATACCGAGAGCAAGAATGCAAATACCGGGTAGAATCAGGACCAAACCGAGACCGGTCATCCATCCTTGAGCGCTGACATCGGTTACGGCAGCCAGCTTGTGCGCGGCCGCCGAAGAGAGTAATGACAGGCCGATCAATACGAAGCCAAGGCCCAGCCCGCCGACCACCGCCAATCGTCGGATGTTGCGATAGTCGTGATGGAGTTCCAGTTCCGCCAACTCGCGGCGCAGATGGACCATCCGCCCCAGCTCGCCCGCCATCGCCCGAAGTCGTTGAATCCACACGGGAGATTCCGCGTCTCGCGCATCACTCATTGCTACTCTCCGCGGGAGCGTGTCGCGAAGCGCGACGGGCTTTCCAAGCCAACACCCGCAAATAGCGTCCACATCGATCCAAGAAGGCAGAAATCCAGGCGGTCGAGGCAGAGCTGCTCTCCTGCCGTTCAGCCGTCGAACGTCCAACCCAGCGCGCAATCAAATAGGCAGCCCCGAGACCAAGCCCCCAGTGGCGTGTCCGCGATGAACGAATCATCCCGGCTGCCCGTCTGAACCAAAACGTGTCGTCCGCCCACTGAAACAGCTGCCGATCGAACCGGCAACGCGACCGGGCGATCCGGGCGCGAAGTTCCGTGCTCGCTTGTGTCACCTTATCCGGCATAATCTTTTCCCGGCTTGGACCTGTTAAGCCCTTATATCAAAACTAGTCATGCTGCCCGAAATCCAAATCACTTTGGAATAGCAAAGGAAGTATATTACAGGCCGTTGCATTTTTCCGGGTGGAAAGCTGCCCCACGCAAGCCGTCCTCCCGTTGGTCGAACTGGTGGCTCGATCCTCTTCCCGTTCCGTTTCACGCTTCTTTGCCACTGTCGATTCCACCTGCTTGCAACACATCCGGTACCGGAAACAGAAGGCCACCTCTAGAGCGTAGCTCATCGCGAAAGCCCAGTTTGCCCGTCCCTGAACTTGAACCCGGCTGCCACGCCTCCTGTCGGCTACCCCATCCTCCAAGCCTTACTGCCGGCACAACCAGAAACTCTATGCATTACCACCTCTTACCGAAGGTAGCCTACCGACCAGTCAACTGTAAAGGATATCCCGAGCCGACACAGGGCCTACTCATCCGCATGGACCGCCGTTCACCGCCCCAAAACCGAGGTATCGTGCCACCAGAAGACATTGGGCGGGCTGATGAAACGGTTGGAATTTGGTAACACTTCAGCTTTCCGGAGTAGAACGGTTCCAACAGGTATAACGCCCCGCGTCGGAAAGGTTTTTCACGGAATCTCACGTGTTTTGCAGAGGGCCCTAACAGAACACTCACGGTCCGCCACGAGTACGGACATTGTACCGATCTAGGTCAGACTTTCTTAGCGCCAGCGCCAGCACAGCGATCCACGATGAGTTAGAGCCGTGGAAAAGGGATTTCACATGGCCCGTCGCGAAGTGATACCGCGGCGGGCGATCCGGGCCCGCTCATTCGACTTTTCGGACGTCCTCCGTGGTCAGTTCAACCGTTTTCCCCTCCATCAGGATGTGCATTGTGAACCTGTGGTGGTCAGCATCGATCCGCTTTAGCGTAATCACCCCTTCGTACTCCGTATCGTCGGGTAGCCGGCCAGTGAAGGGTCCGCGCAGATAGTCATCGCCGAACTCGTTGAAGCGAACTTCATACGCGCGACCATCCGAGCCATATCCGGTTGCCAGTAGTATCCGCGAATCCGGTTGCCAGCCCACGATCTCGGTTTGCGTTTCTTTTGCCTCGGAAAACTCCGTCAGAAGCGCCATTCCGTCTTCTATGGGCCGGCGATGGTATTCGGAGTCAGCCAGCTTGATGGGCCCGGACCACTGTCTCTTCCACGTACCCTCCAGATATTCCAGCCATTCTTTCACCTCCTGTCGCGTCGGTGGCTTGATCCGACGCGCCGTGAAGCCCCAGTGGTTTTTCTTGCCGCTCTTCGACTCCCACTCGGCCTCGTACGTGTACTTGTCCTTACCCTCAATGGTAATCTCACCTCGGAGGCCTTCGCGCGTGACGAGCCAGCCCGTATCAGTCTTTTCGTAGACCACCTGTTCATGAGGTCCAACTCCTGGAGCCCAAAATCCCCAAGCCGTAATAGCCTCTTGTTCGTCATTCCATCCGATTAGCGCCAGGTGAAGTCGCTGGCCACATCCCTCGTCCCTTAGGTCGAACTCTTGTGCCCGAAGGAACCGCCCGCCAAGTATCCACTGGATCTCATTGCGGACGGTAAACTTCTCCTCCGCTTCACCGTGCCGTTTCAGATGGACGTCCCGCAACCAGTTGCCGGCGAAATAGTCGAGCTCGCGCAGTTGAGGCTCAGTCTTGTCGCCCGCCTCTTCAGCTCGCGGCACACCAGTGAACAGCAATGACAAAACAATTCCGACCACAAACAGTTTCTTCATTATTCTGGTCTCCTGTCAGAAACGCGAGTTATCGTCGACAAACGTATCCGAATACCAACCCCGCCTCGAGTTATCAAGGCATGCGACACGTTCGCCATCGATATCGAATGGACCCGAAAACATGAGGCATGGTTGGACTTCCCCCGAGGCATTCGTGATCTCTCGCTCAAGTAAACTTGATACATCCCAAATGCGTGCCTCGTCAAGGCACTCTGACCGAAGCGTCATCTTACCCCCCCTCCCCACGGCGGCGTGGCACGAAAACAGACGCAAGTCACCTCTGGGGCCCGAACCGCGTCCTGAGAGCCTCTCTTGACAAGGCTCCGCAACCGGCCTTCGAGCCCAACGAAAGTAACACGCCGACGGGTTCCATATCCCGTTGTACAACCTTTCGAGACGGATTCCCACCAGGTTTAACGCCCAGACTACGCGGAGTCTTTCACGTGATCTTAGGGATTTTCGTAACTTTTTAGCGAACTGAATAAAGGATATTACGGCCCATGAGGGGTTAAGCAAGGTCCCGTGGAGCGAGCAAGCCGCCGTCCGTTGTCCCGATCGCGGACAGCGATTTTCAGCGGGCTTATGATCTGACAAAGGGCGTTCCGCGACAACATCAACGGAACCGAAAATCCAACTGGCAATTGTAGAGCCGGGGAACGGCCGGCACGCGGAGCCATATCGCAGGCACTTTACACCAACGAAACGAGCCGTCTGCTCCATACGGCGAACGTGTCGGGGATTTTCAAGCAAGAAGATGCGCACACTGATTGGCGTGAGTCGCCTGCTGGCGAATGAATCGACAGCGTCTTGCCGCTTTTGAGCATATCAGAATGGCATGCCCGCCACATGGCGAACAGACAGCTGCTCAAAAGAACAACCATGGTGGAATTGGAACAACATCCCAGAAAGAACGCGACGTTCCTACTCCAGCGTGTGCCCTGGATAGTACAGTTGCATGCGTATCCGATTCTTGTCACAATACCCAGCGATTTGGCCAACTGCCAGAAGAAACTGGCGATAAGCAGTATTTGATTTCAATTCCGATCACGACGGGAGTCTGAAATGTTGAGGCGAAGACAATTCCTGAGCACCTTATCCGGAACAGTAGCAGCAGCAACATGCGGCGTCACCCCAGCCACTAGTTCCCAGCAACACCGCGATAATAGGAATGATGATAACAACCGACAATCCAACGAGCACGTGATGGTTGAACCGTTCACGACCGAACTAATGACCGGGTTTCCACCAGACCCGAAACAGGTTGTGCGACCAGAGTCAATTTACGAGTCACAGGCACGTCGCGCATGGGCGCACCAGCATATGCGAGAACTGTGCACAACTCAGAATATTTCCCGAGGCAGTGGTACGACCAGCGCACTTCCCGTGGCCACACGCAACCTCAATAAGATTCCCGTCACATTTGGCGAAAACAATAGAGTGCCCTTGGAAGAGCTTCTTCGGGCGAGTTTTACGGACGCCTTCTTGGTGCTGCACAAAGGGCGAATTATTACTGAACAATACTTCAATGGCATGAATCCATCATCACTACATCACCTTTGGTCCGCCAGCAAATCAATCTCCGTTGGTGTCGTATTCAACCTAATCGAAGAGGGTAAACTCCATCCTGATGACTTTGTTATTCGGCATGTACCTGAATTAAGGACAAGTGGTTATCAGGGGGCCACGATTCGACACCTCCTGGACATGCAATCTGGAGTGAAATATGAATACGGTGACCTCAATCTCGCGTTGAATGACTCGGAGGCCGGAAAGCACTTCCGAGCAGCAGGAGTTTTTCGGAAATTGCCCAACGAAGATGTGTTGGCAGGTCAATGTAGTTTCATCGGGACATTGCGACAATCCCGCGACCACGGTTCCATGTTCTACTACAAGTGCGCTGACACGGCAGTACTTGCTTGGGCGTGCGAACGCGTTTCCGGCGTCAGATTCGCCGATCTGATCAGTCAATACATTTGGTCCAAACTAGGCGCCGAGCAGGACGCGTATATCATCTGTGACATAGCTGGCGAAACAGTTCCTAACGCTGGCATATCCGTGACGCTACGAGACTTGGCGCGTTGGGGACAAATGCATCTCCGAAACGGGAATTGGCGCGGGCGGAAAATACTTCCGAAAAAATGGCTGGACGACACGCAACACAACCATAATCACAAAATGATCAAGAAAGACTCCTTTTTGTCCAAGGATTCACTTGTTTCAAAAACAGCTTATCGGAACCAGTACTGGATTGTGGGAGAATCCGAGGGAGCGTACTATGCCGGGGGGGCATACGGGCAGATCTGCTACATTCACCCGAAATACGATATCGTCATCGCCCGATTCGCCAGTGAGTGGGATGATCCCAACATCAACTGGGGAAGAATCATCTTTCCAGCCTTTGAAGAAGTGGCCAAAGCGGTTGCGCTCTAGCACTACGTTACAAGAGGCCGAGTTCAAATATGCCACGGGCCTTTAGACGCGTCGGACGGGACATGCTCGATGGCATGACGTCCAATATGGCGGCACACGCTGTTAAACTCGGCATCGTCCTTTCTCGCGACGCCCGGGTTCGCGCTCCGCCGCTTGCGCTGACCGAATCTCAAATGCTTACTCAGCTGATCAGTCGTTTCTTCAGTCGCACCACGGCCAGATAGCCGAATACCACAATGAAAAGAAGGATGTATGCAATTGACCAGAGGGACAGAAGGTCAAACGAGAAAAGCGACACATCACGCACCAACCGCACCGAGTGAGTGAGCGGCAGAACTTCGGATAGAGGACGAACGACCGCGGGCAACCGGTTCAGCGGAAAGACCACGCCTGAAAAGAAGAACATGGGAGAGAGAAACCCGGTCATGTAGAAATTGAAATGATTGATCGTCTTGACGAAACTGGTGATGAACAACGAAAACGCCCCGAACATGATGCCGGTGAAAAAACCGACAATGGGCGCCGGCAGGGTGCTTGCGACCGGTAGGATGCCAAAGGACACGACAATCACCAGAACAGCGAGGGAAAAGAAAAACCCTTTGGTGCCGGCCCAGAGTATCTCTCCGATGATTAGATCCTCGGCGCTGATCGACGCGCCGAGCATGCCGTCGTACACCTTGTCGAACTCCAGACGAATGAAAGTGGCGAAGCTGCATTCAAACGCCGCAGTGTACATGGACGTGGTCACCAGCAGTCCCGAAGCCAGATATGGTAGGTAGCTTACGCCTTCCATGCGATCAATGTACTGGCCCAGCCCGAGACCAATGCCGACCAAGAAGATCAGAGGCTCCAGGAAAGGGGGGAGCCCGTTGCTAACCAGGTTTCGGGTATACACACGGAAATGGCGGAACCAGATGCTGTATAGCCTCGAGTGCAGAGGCGGATAGGTGAGGCTATTGCCGGTCATTCAACCCCCTTCCCGTGGCTGACAAAAACACGTCCTCCAGATTGGCTTGCCGTAGATGATAGTCTCCAGGCCGAAGTTGGTCGGCAACCTGCTTCAGCAGTGCCAATTCGTCGGCAAACAAGAACACCACCTCATGCGACTCGTCGTGCCGGATTTCCCGGTGCAGGTTGTCGACACCCAGATCGTCCCAGGCCTCCCTCCGAACAATCTCCATCACGTAGCGCTCGATCGATTTGTCCACCAACTCGCGCGGCTCGCCCTCCATCACCTTACGGCCATTATCCATGATACAGAGCCGGTTGCAGATCTGGAACGCCTCTTCCATGTAGTGCGTCGTCAGCAATATCGTGATCCCCTGACTCCGCAGTTGCCGCAGTTTGTCCCAAATAACATGGCGCACCTGGGGATCGAGCCCCGTGGTCGGCTCGTCCAGAATCAACAACCGGGGATTGTTGAGCAGCGCCCGGGCTATGACCAACCGCCGCTTCATCCCACCCGAGATCTCGCGGATTCTCGACGAACGCTTCTCGTCAAGTTCCATGAAATCAAGCAGGGCATCGATGCGCTTGGCCGCCGTCCTCGTCTTGATTCCGTAAAACTTCGAATACACGAGCAGATTCCGCCGCACATCCAGTTCTTCGTCGAGATTGTTCTCTTGCGGCACGACGCCGGAGTGGTATTTAATGCCCAGCTCATGCGTCCGCGGATCGCACCCCAACACCCGCAGCACCGACTCGCGGCGGTTGTCACGCTGGCAAAAACCGTAGATCATCTTCATCATGGTTGTCTTGCCCGCCCCGTTCGGACCCAGAAGCCCAAAGCAGTCCGCCGGCGCGACGGAAAAATTGAGGTCGTCCACCGCCGTGACACCGTCAAACGTCTTGTAGATGTGTTCCGCTTGTATGATTGAGTCCGTGGTCATTGTCGTCCGTATCCAAGCTAGTACGCCAAAATGTCGTGCGGGAGTACGTGCATGGCGTCCAAGGGCTTCTTCGGGGGAGTCGCATCCCCGGGCAGTC
>JBNJEM010000108.1:0-15461 GCA_051745935.1 Planctomycetota bacterium | reverse complement strand
AGACGATGTTCAACTTCCTCCAAGTCCATGACCAGATCGTGGGCCCAGAGACACGCCCGTTTTCCCACCGTTGTCGGCTGAGCGGGCTGCAGGTGCGTAAGCCCCAGGCATGCCGTGTCGCGGTGCTCGGCGGCGAATCGCCCCAAGGCGTGAATGACGGCGACCAGCCGCCGACGAATCAATTGCAGCGACTCGCGAAACAACATCAGATCCGTGTTGTCCGTGACGAAGCAGCTGGTCGCTCCCAAATGGATAATGGGCCGGGCGGTGGGACACTGATCACCATACGCATGGACGTGCGCCATCACGTCGTGGCGTAGCGCCCGTTCGTACCGGCCAGCGGCTTCGAAGTCGATCTGATCCACGTGAGTTCGCATTTCCTCCAGCTGGCTCTCGCTGATATCCAGCCCGAGTTCCCGCTGGGCCTCCGCCAACACAACCCATAACTTCCGCCACGTTCCATGCTTATGCTGATCGCTCCAAATTCGGGCCATCGCCGAGGATGCATAGCGGCTGACAAGCGGATTCTCGTAGTGTTGATGCGACATGGGATTTGATCCAACTCGTAAAGAAAGCTGCTGATTGACTCCAACGTGCGAGACGCGCGCGGGGCGGTCTGTCTGGCCCGAGGCCAACCCCCCTTCAATGACGCGCGAGCCGGCACGGTTTCCGGCCCTACATATTGGTCAGGTCATCGGTTGTCCCACCGATCAAAGCATCGAGCGCGCAGGCCAGTTCGGCGGCATGCTCTTCCCCCCCGGCATAGACTCGACAAATCCGCTCGCTCGTCGGCAGCCGAAAGAACAACTCGTTCGCATTCAGGGGACGGACCTTGTCCCGCGCCGAGTCGTACATGTAGTTTTGGCCGCTACTGGGACCTCGCGTGTGAGGGCGTTGAATGTGTCGCGCCACATCAACCCGCAACGGCAAGTCTCTCAAAGCCTCCGGCAGGCGCTGTTGCAGTTTCCGCCTCACGAAATCCGGGTCGCTAAAAATACTACTTTGCTCCGTGGTCCCCTCATCGAAGACAAGCGTTCGCTCCACGACCATCTTCCAGGGAATCCGACGATGAAGCAATTGCCGCCACCGTCCCCCCAAATCCCGGGCACGGGGATCCGACGCGTGGCACCACCGCGAGACGTCAACGAGCAGTGACCATTCCGTGAAGTTCAAATACGCGTCAAGATGCTCCAGCGGATTGCCGGAAAAGATCAGGTCCCGGCTGTCGGCAAACAGGTCCGCCAAGGTCAAATCAATCGCGCGAACCGTGCGGTGAAAGTAAACCGAATGGAAGAGTTCCGCGCGTGCCGCCATGAAACGCATCAGGGCATTCATGCCCCGGTCATGAATTGTCAAGCCATGCTCGGTGAAAAAACTGTAGTGCAACAGACGATCGAGATCAAACGACCGCTGGCTGTACCCTGTCATGTACGCGTCCCGCAACACGAAATCCATGTTGTCGATGGTGTAAATGCCGCATAACAGGGTCCGAAGCAACACGAGCCACAGGGGTCGGTTATCCTGGTCTCCGGGGCGAGGGCGCGTGATCAGCCAGGCCACCTGTTCGGGATCAAGGCGCTCGTCGGCCCGCAGGGCCCCGTTGGGGTTGCTTCGTAGTTGCCGCAACAAGTCGCCCATCACCTCCACGATGATGTGTCCCCCCACGATCTCGTGGGTCAAATCGTGCTGAAAAAGAAAATGACTGTCGAAAAAATGACCAAAGGGCCCATGTCCCACGTCATGCAGAAGCCCCGCCATTCGCATCAACGTTTCAACATACCCCACGCTCGGAACGTCCGCGCAGATCTCGCGCAAGCTGGGATACAGCGCGGCAACCGCGCGACTGGCTAGATGCATCGTGCCCAAGACATGCTGAAACCGCGTATGCTCAGCGGTCGGATAGACCCACCAGGCCGTCTGCAACTGATGAATCTGGCGCAGCCTCTGAACCCACGGATGATCAATAATCTCCCGCTCGCTGGCCCGAACGGCGCCTTCCGCGTTTCCCCTGGAGAAGGAGATGTACCCGTGCACCGGATCGTGACAAAGATTTTCCAAATGATGGGCGCGCATGGACCTGATTATCGCCACCGCGGGCCGCCGCGTCCAGGCGACCTTGTCATGCCGACACCCCTAGCATCCGACGAACTGACGACCGAGGCCGCCGCCCCCGATCGCCGCCCCCTAGATTGACCCCCTTATCCATCTTTACGGCAGCTACGAGAATCTAGTAAGATATATTGGTTTGTAACGGCAATCTGATCTTGTTTCAAAGGGTTGGTTGCCGATACATACAGGGCTGTTACATCCTGACCTTAAGCGTGTCTGCCCGCTGGCAGGCGGTTCCCCGTTACCGCAGGAGACTTTTTCGTGGTGAAATACTTTGCGTTGCTCCTCTGTATCAGTTTAATTTGGATCACGTCCGCGGCGCCGGCCATGCCGCCGAGCGAAACGCTGCTTCCCGATACAACCAAGGGTTATGTTTCGGTACCCGACGTGGAGCGGCTCCGGACGCATTGGGAGCGGACGCAGCTGGGACGCATGACGCAGGACCCTGCGATGCAGCCGTTCATCGAGGACGTCAGAGTTCAAATCGCGGACGAGCTGACCAAAACGCGAGCCCGGTTAGGTTTGACGTTGGAGGACCTACGGAACGTCTACGGCGGTGAACTGTGCATTGCCATGTTGAACCCCGAGGCGGAGGATACCGAGCATGCGACGGTGTTGCTGGTTGATGTCACGGATCACTTGGAGCCGGCGCGGGCGTTGTTGGACAAGGTCAACAAGAGGTTGCTGCAGCGGGGGGCGACGCGACGGAAAGAACAGCTGGGCGAGTCGGAGGCCACGGTTTTCACGATGCCCAAGCGATGGGAGGACAGTCCCACGGTGGAAGCGTGCTATGTGGTGCGCGATGAGACGCTGGTGGTTTCCAGCCACCTCGAGAGCTGTGGGCGGATTCTGTCCGCGCTCAACGGTGAGGGGGGCGGTGACACGTTGGCGGACGTGGAAGCGTTTCAGGCCACGGTGCGGCGTTGTGCGCGGGACAGTGGAAACATGCGACCTCACATTCGTTGGTTTGTTGATCCATTTGGGTATGCTTATGCGGTCCGAGCCGCGGCTGGCGGACGCGGACGGGAAGGCGTCGACCTGGTGAAAGTGCTGCGTAATCAAGGCTTTGGCGCCCTTGAGGGAGTTGGCGGCCATGTTTTCCTGGCCACGGGCGATCAGGATGTGCTACATCGCGCGATGATCTACGCGCCCCCGGTTGAACGAGCGGTGACCCCGCGGGGGAATGAACGCTACACGGCCGCTGCCCGCATGCTGGATTTCCCCAATGGCGAAGCGTTGCCTCCCCACGATTTCGTCTATCGCGACGTGGGATCCTATTTCACCTTTAACTGGAAAGTGATCGACGCGTTCGAATACTCGAAAACACTCGTGAATGAACTGCTGGGCGGCGGAAAAGAGGACGACTTGATGGAAGAGATCATTGTTGGTCTCGCCAAAGACAAGGATGGCCCCCAAGTTGATTTGCGGAAAGGTTTGGTGGCTCATTTTGGAGAACGAGTTTCCGTCATGACCGACTCTCGACGGCCCATCACGCCTGAGAGTGAACGGTTGATGTTCGCCATTGAATTGACGGATCCGGAAGCGGTCCGTGCCACTGTTGCCAAGGCGTTCGCCGCCGATCCCATGGCGGTTCGCCGGGAATCCGAAGGACACGTGATCTGGGAAATCGTCCGGGACGAGGAGGTGGTGGAGGTCGACGAGGTGGAGATTGAAGGCGATCTTGGAGCGTTCGATCCGTTCGATTCAGGCGGCGTGCCAGACGTGCCGGAGGGACAAGAGGAGACCAGAATTCTACCCAATTCAGCGATCACGGTCGCTCATGGCCATCTGATGGTGGCCTCCCACGTCGACTTCATCGATGAGTTGTTACGGCGCCCGCTCGGCACGGATCTGCTCACCGACGCGGCGGACTACCAGCAGGTTCAGGATAACTTGGAGAAGATCGGGGCGGGAAGATCGAGCTTTCGGTTTTTCGCGCGCACCGATGAAACCCACCGCGCGACCTACGAACTGATCCGCCAGGGCAAGATGCCCGAATCCAAAACACTGCTCGGCAAGCTCTTGAATAGACTCTTGGGGCCGGACGAAGAGGGGATCCTTCGGGAGCAGCAAATCGATGGTTCGAAGATGCCTGATTTTGACGTCGTCCGCCGCTACTTGGGCCCCTCCGGAATGTATGTCCGGAGTGTGGAAAACGGCTGGTACATGGCGGGTTGTCTGCTGAGCAAGCAGATGCCGTAACCGGCGCCCGCGGGAGCCGCCGCCCCACTAAGCGAGGGGAGGCTTCACCGACCGGTTGGACGGCGCCCGAGATTGGGCGTGAACTTGGCCCAAAACGGATGCTGCCGATCGCCTCGTGTTAGCACGTCCCACAGGATCACTTCATTGCTGGGCGTGACCTCCACGCGATTTCCCGCAAACGAGATCCCGCGATCGAAGTCGACCAAATCCGGGGAGAGCCACACCGTCGCGCTGTGCGCCGGCGTTTTGACCCGGATGGTGTTATTCTCTCTCAGGCGGGCTTCCGTTTCCGCGGTTCTCACATCCTTTTTCGGCCACTGCGAAGGCAAGACCACGAACTGATTGTTGAGCCCTTCGAGTTCGAGCCACCAAAAGAAGTTGTCCCAGGGCCGCATGGAATTCACCGTGAACTCTCGCTTCGCAAACTGGCGGCGATAGCGACTCATCCAGTCAAACATCCTGAGAATCTCGTCCTGAAAGTGCTCGTGACCGCGTCCGCGGTACTCGACGTAGGTCGCGTCGTAGCCCGCCTTTTCCAGGTACCGATCCAAGTCCCTGGCATTGTCGTCGATTTTATTGCCGTCCAATTGCCCCGCCACGAAGTACATGGGAAGCGACTTGGCGTTCCTCCAATACCGAGACACGTACTTGCCAGCGGTAGCCGCCACGGGCAACACGCCAGCCCACAAGTCCGGATGGGCCAGGCCGATGTCCCAGGCCGCATCACCTCCCATCGAATGCCCACTCAGGAAAACCCGATCCGTGTCGATACTGAAGCGGCGATACGCATCCCGCACGCTCCCAAGCACGGCGGCGTGTTCGCGCAACGAGTACTTGTAACGGCTCTGATTCGCCTCGGCCCAGACCGGTGCGATCACCACATAGCCATGCCGTGTCGCCTGCCCCATCCGCTGCTCTCGATCCGGATCAAATGCCCCGGCCCACCAGTCGATTTGATCCAACGGCGAGCTTCCACCCCCATGTAATGTCACCACGCAGGGATACCGGCGATACGGATCGTATTCTGGAGGAAGCTGCACGTAGTATCGAAAGTCCGACTCATCGCCAATGCCAGGACACGATAACTGCAGGAGCCCCGGCACGTCCTCCGCCGTCACTTGTGTTTCCACCGGCGGTCGCATGTTCGCGATAATCTTGGCCACGTTGGATGGCGAGTTTCCTTCCAGCTCCGAGAGCCGCTCGACAATCTTTTGCCGATCCACCTCGCCTTCCGAACGCAAATAGTCGCGCACCGCCTCCCGCACCTCGACCAGCGATAACGCTTCCGGAAGGTTTCCAATCCCACTGCCACTGCCCATGAGCCACCCGCTGATGGCCAAGGCCAGCTTCTGGTCCGCCCCCTGATCCTCGTCGTCTGCCAAACGAAGATAGTCGGCCAATCGGTCAATATTGTTCACGTTTAGCCGTGTCGAAATCTCCTGGGTGATCGCGTCAATCTCACCCTTGCGCCGATGGTCCGCCAACTCGTCGACATGCGCCTTGATGAGTTTCCGAGCTCGCTGCGCCTCCGCGTACAGATCCTCATATTCAGTCAACAGATCCCTCACTCGCAACAGCAACTCGCCCGCCACGTCTTCCTCGGGAAAGCTATCCAACAATCGGTAGGCAAGCTTGTACTGCCCCGCGTCACGCCGCGATTCGATTTCCCGAATCAAGTCCTTCATCACAAGCTGGTACAACCTGGAACGCTGTTCCTTTAACCCGTCCACTTCCGGAAAATCGCTAATGACACGATCCAGCTCGACCAATGCATCCCGGTATCGCTCGGCTTGAATGTATAACTTCACGACCCGCAAACGCTCGTCCGGATCGGTCTGGTCGATCTGGCGCAGCAAGATGCTGGTGAGCACATCACGGGGAATGGACGCGGTACTAACACGCATGTTCCACTGGAAGCTCCGCTCGACCAGCAAACCTTCCACCTTGCAGTACGTGGGCGTGATTTCCGTGATGCCCTGCACCACGTCAATGCGCCCGTCGGGCCCCTGCATGCTGAACACCCGATTCCCAAACTCGTCGAATGGCGTAACCTGCAGTATCGGCCCCACGGCCCCGATACGCCGAGGGCCGCGAGCCACCGGCTTGGGGATTTCAATCTTCTCCATACTCACGTCGCCCTCGGCGGCCAGGCCGTCCGTCCGTACGTTGTTGCTGGACACGAACGTCCGCCGCAAATTGTCGTCCACCAAGACGATCTTGCGGACGTCAACGTTTCCCCCCGCCCCATCGAACTCCAACAACGGGTTCTGATTGAGCGATTTAACCCGCGCTAACGCCCCCTTCAGCTGCATGCCGTTTTTGAGCGTAATGACTTCAGCCCGTAACGACCGCATCGAAACGGCAACGATAAGAGTCCCGACCAGCACGCACCCCGCGCGCCGAATCGAATGGACCAAAAAACGCGGCATGATATTACTCCTCCCCCCTCGGGGCCCCAAAGAATCCGTATAGCCGTCAAGATCCGCCTCAAAGCCAAATCGCCACCTCGGCGACGAGCCCCCCTCGTCCTATCCGATCTGCTTCATACACCCAGGCACCGGACGCATTGGGAGACAGCTCCGCCCCCGGGGGACAAAGCCCCGAACCCCCGTCGTCCGTCGCCGAAACGGCATGCCAAGCGTCGCACGAATGGGCTGCCCCCCAGCCAAGTGGTGGCCGCTGAATTGCACCGGCACGTCCACCCCCTTTGTCTCAATTCTGAGAGGGTAACTCGAATAGTCAACAAAAGATCGCCCACAAACCGTGAATCGCCCACGCCCCAAGTATTGACAGCAGGCCGGCTATCAGCGAAAGTAGGCCGGTTAGGCAACTTATGAGGATTAAGTCATGTTGCGACGCCTTCTGCTGATACTTGTTTTTTCCCAATTTGTGCTGCTGGTCGCCTTCGCGGTCCTGGTGGGCGGATATGCGTTGGCGGCGGCTACCAGTGATTCCGTGGGCGCGGTCGTTCTTTGGTGGGCCGCCATGAGTTGTCTGATGTTGATCATCACCGACGTCGTGCTCCTCGTGGGGGTGCTCGGCATTTCGACACTGGTTACCCGTGAACGGCACGACGAAACCGAGTAACCCTGGCCTTTTTCATCAGGCCAGCGGCGGCCCGCCCAACCTAGTGCCGCGGAGGGCTCGATCGATACGCCGGCTTCCGGGTGAACGAAGGTCCGACGGCCGAGGCCTTTGCGCCCGTTCGCCGCTGCAACTGGCCCATGAGCCGTCGGTTTGTTAGAGTCGAGGGAGAGGTTTACGCGTCGGCTTCGTGCCGCCAGAGCGGGTTTCCCGCACTCCCAACACATTGGCTCAACTGATGTCCTTTCGGTTCCATTGCCCGCATTGCCAACAGCGATTGAGCGTCTCGTCTTGGCAACGAGAGCGGCAGGTGAAATGCCCTCGCTGCCACCGGTTGGTGCTGGTTCCGGCAGCGGAGGCTGGCCGGGAGGATAACGAAACATCCCGGACGGGGCCGGAAGGAATCGATTCGTTTCCGGAGGTCGCTTCGGAAGAGGAGTTCACTGACAGCGAACAGCCGCGGGCCAAGGCGTCGGCCCCCCATGACATCCCGCCATCCGTGACGGTTCCGCGACGTGTTCTATACACTCAGGGATTCTTGCTCGGGGCCATCGCGTTGATCTTCTTTGTCTTTGGGTTGATCGTCGGAAGTCGCTCGCGGAGGGAATTCGGTGGCGGGCACGGATCCAGCCCGGCCACTGTCTCCGGCATCATTTCCCACCAGAACCAGCGAGACGTCACAACCCCGGACGCGGGGAGCGTGGTCATACTGCTGCCCGTCGCCACGCGGCCGGACGAAAAGGCGTCGGCCGGTGAACTTGCCCCGGACGCCCCGAAGCCGGACCCCGACCACGCTGCTCTAGCCACGATTCGGAGCCTTGGGGGGGATTACGCCCGGGCCGACGCGCGGGGCCGCTACCAGGCGCGCGCCGCGTCAACCGGCCGCTACTTCTTACTGGTCATCTCCAAACAGACCCGTCGCCCAGACAACGAATACCCGGCCGCGAACGATCTGGCGCGGTTGGGCCGCTATTTCGTCCCAGTCACCGAATTGCTCGGACAACATCGCTACCAATTAAAAGAACTGCGGCTTCGAGAAGACCAGCACGTCAATATAACGTTCCAGTAACCGTTCACGGGCAAGAGACTAAGAAGCCATAACAAAACCAGTCAGGTTTCCTCTCATCCAGGGAGTCTTGGCAGTGGGAACCACGTTGTGTCACGGGCTGTGGTATCCGCGGACGTTCACATTTGCGTTGCACATCTTGAATGAAGGCGTCTCAAGACGCGAATCCCCAACCTCCCCCCTCCGGCACTCACTCGTGTGTCCCCGCGGCCATGGAGTACTCAACGGGCAAGCATTCGCATTCGACGGGCTCGACGTTCCGCTCGCAGGCGTGCTCGTCGCTTAACCTCGCTCGGCTTTTCGTAGTACTCACGGCGTCGCATCTCTTTCTTAATGCCACTCCGCTCGACGAGCTTTCGGAAACGGCGAACCGCTTCTTGAATCGTTTCGCGGTCCCTTACGATCAATCGGACCATTGTGTCTCCTTATACGGGATACGAGTGAGACTGTGTGACCATTTCATTACGTCGTCATTACATCCGACAATTGAAAGCACATTAGTGTAATCGACGCCAGCCGCCCTTGTCTAGACCTCCGCGGCCCCCAAAAAAACTACGTGCCGCCGCGCGGGCGGGACCTCGATCGCCCGCGGTCGCCCGCTCCATCCCCCGCAAAGCCAACGTGGATTACCCCGTCCGCCCACTCGCCCCGACCCGCACTTTGCCCTCCGCCCAAAAGGTCTCCACTCACATCGGCCGATTTGTCTGGGCAACGGGAACCGTCAAAGAAAGGATCGCCATGCCCGACAGCCCACCAACATACCCCACCCTGCTGGACGAACTTGACGCACGACAAAACGACGTCCTCAATCAGCTCGATGAGCTGAACGACCGAGTCGAGCAACTGCTGCGGCAATTCAGCAAACCGGCCCAGCCCCGGGCTTCCCGGCCGCACGAACAGAACTCACTGGCCCATTGAGTCGCCGGGCCGCTTCGAGCACGAAATACGCCAAGCCGCGGCATGGGTCAAGCCATTGCAGCGCCTGGTCGATCTTGAGCCAGCGGCGTTCGCGTAACCACGACTCCTCCCACGCGTCCAGCGATTCATGAACCTCCATTAACATCACCAGCACGCTGAGCGACCGTCCCCACTTATGGTATTCATAGGTGCCCAAGGGCGGATTCCGGATCTCTCCGGTGACCCCCGCTTCCTCCTCCGCTTCCTTCAATGCCGTTTCCGTCGGGGTTTCCCCCGGATCAATGATCCCTTTTGGAAACCCCCATCGCCGCTTGCCACTTGAGGTGATCAGGCAAAACTCAGTCTCCCGATCGCGGAACCGGATCGGCACCGCGCTGGCCTGATCATACTTGATGTCCTGGTTCACGTGCTCACTCATCTCCTTGGCCCCGTTACGGTAGTAGCTGATTATATTTCAGGCGGTTGGATTCTTCCGGGTGGAAAGCCGCCCGACGCAAGCCGTCCTCCCGTTGGTCGGACTCGCGGCGGAGAAAGTCATCCGCGACCGGTATATTTCAGGCGGTTGGATTTGTCCGGGTGGAAAGCCGCCCGACGCAAGCCGTCCTCCCGTTGGTCGGACTCGCGGCGGAGAAAGTCATCCGCGACCGGTATACTCGTGGCTATTGATCCGTCTTCGTACGCACCAAATCGACTTCACGGTCGCCCGCGAGATAGTAGAGACGAAAGTGAAGGGCCGCGCCTTCAGTCGTTGCCTTACGCATTTGTCGCACTTTTTCCAAGCGGTTGCTCGCCTTGCTGGTTTCCGCCACTTTCGCCTCCAGCGCCTCGCATCTCTTTTTCAGCGCGGCGCGATGGGGCGATTTGCGTGGCAAGCGGGACAAGGCCGTTCTCGCCTGCAACGCCTGCTGATGATCCGAATGCTGTTTCTGGGCCACGAAATTGGCCACGGTCCGTAGTTTGTCCTGGGTCAAGGGGATCCATTCAAGCCGCGGGCTGACCTTGAAAAAGGTCTTGCACTCCAGGTCAAACGTGGTTCGCAACCGAGGGGCAAGCGTCACTTGCAGCACGTGCTCTTCCAATTCTTCGCCGCCAAGCCGCACCATGACCTCTTCGTCGTGGGCGGCAATGGGCCCCGCCGGATTCACGTGATGGACTCCAGGAAATGGATTCTCGAGCCGCGTGACTTCGAAACGCACCTGCCGACGATCAGGCATCGCCGGAATGGGACATTTTCGCCGCATTGCCGATCGCTCCAGGTCCACCCACAATGGTTCGATCGTCCTCGCTTCGCGCAACCTGAGCTCATGAACATGCTCTTGGACGGAAAGCCGGAGCACGCAGTTTCCAAGACACGCCGCCGCCGCGCATTGCGAGGCGGTGGCCGCCCAGGAAAAACGCAACTGGGTGTCTTGCACTCGAAATCTGGCGATTTCCAGCCCCTCTTCACCGTCTGGTTCATCACTGTCTGGTTCATCACCGTCTGGTTCATCACCGTCTGGTTCATCACTGTCTGGTTCATCACCGTCTGGTTCATCACCGTCTGGTTCATCAGCACAAAACAAAACGGTCCACGCAGGCGTGGTTTGACGATCATCGGTTCTCAGCATGAACCGTCCCGGCCCTTTACTGGCATGCGTTCCGCCCAGCAGTGACACGTCTGTTTTCCCAGCCGAAACGGCTAGAGAGCCAATTTCCAGATCGCTCCGGTTCGCGCCCGTGTCGTCATCGAATGCCGGCAGATCAATCGCCAGCGGAAGCTGCCGGAAGGGATCCGCCGCCATGGACGGTTCAAGGTTCGATGGTTTCTTCGTGTTCGGCGCGTCGGATACGGAGGCCTTGCCCGCCGGCTGGGCCGGAGTACTCGAGGGGGGCTTTTTGTCTTGGCCAGACTTGCCGGGGCTCTTCTTCCAGGTGGCATGGACCCCGGGTGGTTCATCCAGATCTTCATCGCCAGGCTCCTCCTTTGGTGAATCTTCTCCCGTTTGCTTGGAGCCGCCATCGGTCGCTCCAGCCTCCGGCAACGAGGTTTCCAACGCTGTCGATCTGGCCCGCCGCCGACGCGGCGTGAGTCGCGGGCGCGACCCGCGGGCCCCACCTTCCTTTACGGCCGCGCGCGATCCCTTCGCTGCCCCAGACGCACGCGAGTCACCGGGGCCAAACGAATAGACAACCGCGGTAACCAGCAGGCTAACAAGGGCCATCCCCCCCACCACGCCCACGACCACCCGTCGTCCAAATCGAAACTGAACGGACTGTTCACCTGAGTCATTTCGGGCACGCGGGGTTCGAACCGGCGATACGACGGGAACCTCCACCCCGTCATCCGGTTCAGCCGAAATCGGCCGTGATTGCATAAAGCCATAACAAGCCCCGTCGGGTTTATTTTCACCCAGGGAGTTTTGGGAGCGGGAACCAGGTTTTGTCAGGGGTTGTGAAGGGTCAGCAGGCGGCCCCGGGCCGGTCAACGATGGTTCGGCACTTTCATCCCATTGCGATTGCAGAGCCACGCGAACCGCCTCGGCCGTGTCGAACCGCTCTTCAGGTTCGGCCGCCGTCATCCGCTCAATGATTTCGATGAACGAGGCCGGCACATGAGCCCCCGTTCGGTTCCAATCGAAGCCCGCCGCCCCCCTCCTTAGCGACTCCCCGGACGAATCCTCCCCTGGTATCGGTGGTGGTTGCCCTGTCAAGAGATAGCCAGCGGTCTGTCCTAGGGCGTAAATATCGCCGGGAATATCCTTCAGGCGGTCGGATTTGTCCGGGTGGAACGCTGCTCGACGCAAGCCGTCCTCCCGTTGGTCGGACTCGCGGCGGACCAAGTCATCCGCCACCGGTATATTCCCAATACCGTTGCCCCTCTGTTGCTCGGGGGCCCGATAAACGTCCTGGTCGTCGGAGGCCGAAGTATCGGTCGGCGTTGAACCTGGCGGTTGCTCAGCCAGGGGTTGCTGGTCGGTTAAACTCGCTACACCCCAGCCCACAATCTTGATGACGCCCCGCTCGTCCCGCATGAGGTTGGCGGGACATAAATCGCCATGCACGATCCCCGCCTGGTGGGCGTGATGGAGTCCATCAGCCGCCTGGCACAGGTAATCCAGGACCTGGGTAAAGGGCAAACAGCCGCTTGCTTTCACCACCTCTTGAAGATCCTGCCCGTGTACATACTCCATCACCATGTAGTACCGTCCCTCGGCGTTATCGATATCCAGTACGTGCGCCAAGTTGTGATGGTTGAGCTGGGCTGACCGGCGGGCATCCTCGAGAAACCGATCGACGATCTTCGGGTCTCGCGTGAACCGGCGTGAAAAGATCTTCACGGCCACTTGCCGCCGCAATTGAATGTGCTCAGCCAGAAACACGCGTCCCGACACGCCTTGGCCAATCCGCTCGCAAAGCTTGTGATTGCCCAACCGCAATCGCTCGCGTCCCTTCAGCAACCGGCCCGCCTGCCACCGGGTAAGTATCCCTTTGGCCACCAGCCGGCGGGCCAGCATCTTGGCACTCGAGGTCTCTCGGGACATCCACCGCGCCGTGTGCAACTCATCGTCCCGGAGAATGTCGCTCCTTTCCAGCCGCTGCCAGAGCTCGCGCGAGCTCTTCACGGGTTCGCTGTCGGACATGAGCATGCGCCTCTCAATTCGCCCCCACTGCCGGCACGGATGCCTCCCCCCCGACGCATCGCAACCACGCCACCACGGAATTCGAAGGGGCTACCCGCTATTGTCTCAAGCAAAGTGGCGCTTCGCAAGTGACCCGGGACGCCGGGGGCTCCACGGGCGGTGCTCCCTGGCCTCACCGCCCCCGGAAACCTCAATAGGGGGGCAAGACGGTTAGATTTATGTACTTTCGTGACGGAATCGGCGGAAACCCCAAATTCCGGGAACGGGTTTGCCGATTATCCAAAGTATCCTGGGAGCGCCAGAAGTGTTGGTTCTACCTATTGCGCCAGACCGATAGCTGACGACAAGGACGTATACACATCGGACGGGTAAACGTGGTCATTGCGTTGCCCCTGTCATCGAAAACACGGGTTGCACCCTGAACTGCGTTTTGCAAGCGGCCAAGCAACCCAAAGGGGTTCCGCCCTGCCAACTCGCATTCGTGCCGCGGAGAACTACCAATGAGAATCGATAGGTCGTGGGGACTGTGCGTGCTAATCGCCATTGCGCTGGTCATTGGTGCGCGCGACGTTAGGGCTCAGTCATATCCGGCCCCGGAGGGCTATCAACAAGCGACTCCGCCAATGCAACCCGGCATGGTTCCCGGGAGTGGTCCGACGTCCATGCCTCAATACGCGCCAGGGCCGGGCGGCCAGCCTGGCGTGCCGGCCTATTCACCGATGGCGGCATTGCCTCCGGGGGCCAACGCCGGCCCCCCGCGGGCCCAGGACGGCATGATGCGCGATTCACGTGCCCCGGCCCAACCCATGATGCCACCGGGGGCGACACCGGGCGCCATGGGAGCCCCTCCCGCGTCCCACGGCCCCCAACCGGCTGGCTATTATGACCCAGCGCAAGGGGCGCCACCCCAACAGCCGAGCCCGTCACCCGCCGCCCCCATCGAGGGCATGGGGCCAGCCGAATATCCAGCCATGGGCGGCGCTCCATGCCCGCCCGGTGCCGGTTACGACCCGGCATTCCACGACCCGGCATTCTACCCGGGCGAGGCGTACGCGAGCGACGATTTCGACTGGAGCACCCTGCGATGCCTGCTGCCTTACGGCGCCGGTGGCTATGGCGCCCCTCGCTGGTACGACGCGTCAGCCGAATGGGTCTCCTTGAAACGGGACAGTGTGGGGGAGGATACGGTTTTCTCGACCTTGGGGATCGGACCGGACAACCCCGTGTTAGGCACCGATCAACTGGATTTCGATAACGAATCCGGCTTCCGGGCCAGCTTCGCCATCCAATTGGGGCCCGGCAGTTCGCTGGAAACCACCTACCTGGGACTGGCCAATTGGGCCTCGAATTCAAACGTGACCAGTGAAATTGACGAGTTGTACTCGATCTACAGCGAGTTTGGTACGGACCCTTCGGGCGGGTTCTTGGAAACGGACCAGGCTTCGTTCCAAGGCATCGCTTATTCCTCGGATTTCGACACCATTGAATTGAACTATCGCCGCCGCTGGGCCGGTCCCAATACCCGCCTCCAAGGATCCTGGTTTTACGGGATCCGGTATATGCAACTGAAAGAAGATTTCCAGTACGTCACCGAATCACAAGTAAACGAGGCGTCGTCCGAAACAGTGGTCAGCACCTTGAATAGCCTCACCGGCGGGCAACTTGGCAGTAGTCTGTGGCTCTGTCTCCTCCCCGGGCTCCACGTGGGTACGGAAGCCAGAGCGGGACTCTATGGCAACCACGCCACGCAACGGACAACGGTCGCTGTATCCGACCCGGGTACCGAGTCGTATCGGGCCCACGTCACGGAGGACAGCCCTGCGTTCCTGGGCGATGCCAACGTCAGCGCGCTGTGGCGCATCAATCAGCAATGGACATTGCGGGGCGGCTATATGTTCCTGTGGATGGACGAAGTGGCCTTGGCCACCGACAACTTCGATCCAGATGTTCCCATCTTCGGCGGCGACCCCTCACCGCGCGACGCGGAAATCGACAACAGCAGCTACCTCTTTTATCACGGCTTCACCGCCGGCGTGGAGTACCTCTGGTAGCTCGCCACCACCGACCAACCGTTGCCCGGTCGCCTCGCGCCCCTGCGCCTCGCGCACTACCAGAACAAACCTCGTCCTTTGATACAGCCGAACCAACCGGTATCCTCCACCCGATCAAAAACCACGCCAATGCGCGGCGCCACTTGCGGGGACGAACGACCAGAACGGCATGCCTTACGGCCGTTTTCGGATGGTGTCACGGTGGCTCAGCAACCGGTATAGACCGGTCGCGGATGACTTTCTCCGCCGCGAGTCCGACCAACGGGAGGACGGCTTGCGCCGGGCAGCTTTCCACCCGGACAAATCCAACCGCCGGTATAGACCGGTCGCGGATGACTTTCTCCGCCGCGAGTCCGACCAACGGGAGGACGGCTTGCGCCGGGCAGCTTTCCACCCGGACAAATCCAACCG
>JBNJEM010000107.1:0-15481 GCA_051745935.1 Planctomycetota bacterium | reverse complement strand
GTGAACGGAACGTCCTGGAGCAGGAAAGCGGGCAGCGCTCACTCGTGCTGCACGCGTGGGTCTGTTCGACCGCGGCACCCAACCGCATTTCCTGGAGTGTGGCGGTGGCGTGCACCTCCCAGGTCCCAGCCAGAGGGGGATCCCAGGGGTGAGATTGACCGCGTGTACTCTTTTCCTGCTTCTGCTCTGGGGAGTGCTACGTGTGTCTGCTTGAGAGCTGTCGAGGTAAAGCCACTCCCGAATGACCTGTGCCACGGCGTGCCAGCGACGAGCTTTCGTGGAATCGAGGTATTCGTTCTCAGCCATTTCCGTGCTCGCTGAGAGGCTCAGCGTGGATTTACATCAGGTGCCTCGATTATCGGTCTCGGATTTACATTGTCAATGCACAAACAGTCTCTGGCCGGAAAAATGGAAAGAGAGGAGCTTGTCCGCCGACCCAAGATCCTACGCAAAACCTTTTTCAGTTAACACTTACGACGATTATCAGACATGGCGGGGTGCCACGAGGGTGGAGCCCCGAAACTCATCGCCAACCGGGTCTTCCGCTGCTCACCACCGGAGAGAACGCCGTAGGGGGGTCCAGCCAGACGGGTGAGCCCCAATCGGTCGATCCAATAATCGACCAACCGCCAATCCTGGGCGCCGAGGCGGCGTAGAAATCCCGCTCGCCCCGTCCTGGTCGTGTTGGACGACGGTTTGGTTGTCTGAACGCTTCGTCCTCGGGCTGGTCCACCTGCGGCAGTTGGCTCCGTCGTCATGCAAGGGAAATCAGAGGCTACATCCGCGCCCTGAGTGGATCCAGCGCGCTTATGACACGTGTATGTCGTTCCCGGCAAATGATTTTCGTCGACACATGCCAAAACACGGCCGTTTGGCCGTCCGGGGCCGCCAACGAGTGTTGGCACCGAGTTGACAGGTTGGCGGCCGATCGGGTATTGTACGACCGACGCGCGAAGTGCGGGCGGACGTCAACGGCGGGTGGCTCGGCGGTGGTTGACGATCACGGAGCTGGCCAACTGCATGTCGCACGACATGCCGGAACCGGATGAACAGCGGGTCCAGGAGCTGGCCAAGGACAAGAAACGGATCCAGAAGCGGCGGCGGCGGCTCTGCGGCATTTCGTGGTTCATGGGTATTCGGTTGATCGGTGCGCGCCAGTGACACCGAAGCCCTTTACGAGACCAACGATGGAGGAATCATCCATGCGATTCGCTCTGCTAGGTGCTGCCGTGTCCGGCTTCCTCGCGGCTGCCGCGGGCGCGGCGGAAAAGCCCAACATCCTCGTTATTCTTGCCGATGACCTCGGTTATTCCGACCTCGGCTGTTACGGGGGCGAGATCCACACGCCCCACGTCGACGCGCTGGCGCGGGGCGGCGTGCGGTTTACCCAGTGCTATAACTCGGCGCGTTGCTGCCCGAGCCGCGCTTCGCTCATGACTGGTTTGTATCCGTCCCAGGCTGGAATCGGCGATTTCACCACGGCTAAGCCGCACCCGACTCGCGGGCCCGGTTACCTCGGGCGGTTGAATGATCAATGCGTGACGCTGGCGGAGGTGCTCAAGCCCGCCGGCTACGGCTGCCGCTACGTCGGCAAGTGGCACATGCACGAGGAGACGGGGCCCATCAAGCGGGGCTTCGACGAGTTCTACGGGTACACACGCGGCCACTCGCACGACCAATACGACAAGGACTACTACATCCGGTTGCCGGAGAACCGGGAGCCGGAACTGGATTATCCGGCCGATCAGTTTTATGCCACGGACGCGTTCAACGATTATGCGCTGGAGTTCATCCGGCAGGGCCAGGAGAGCGGCCGGCCATGGTTCCTGTTCCTCGGCCATTCCTCGCCGCATTTTCCCGTGCAAGCTCCGGCGGAGCGGGCGGATAAGTACGAGGCCGTTTATCGGCGCGGATGGGACGTGCTGCGGGAGGAACGCTTCGCCCGGATGAAGCGGTTGGGCGTGGTGGACGGGGAGCACTGGACGCTTACGCCGCGGTCCCTGGTGCCCGTCGACCGCGATGACATTGCCAATGGCTTTCCCGGCCAGCCCAACCCGGCGTGGGACGCGCTCGATCAAGACCGGCAGCGCGACCTGGCTCGCCGGATGGCCGTCTTTGCGGCCATGGTCGAGTCGGTCGACCGCGGCGTGGGACGCATCATCGAGCATCTCGAAACGACCGGCGACTTGGCGAACACGCTGGTCTTGTTTCTCAGCGACAACGGCGCGTGCTACGAATGGGGACCGTTCGGTTTCGACGGGCCGTCGCGCCGGGGAACCACGACGCTGCGAACCGGGGACGAGCTCCGCCAGATCGGCGGCCCCGGCACCCATCAGTCCTATGGCAGCGGATGGGCGAATCTGGGCAATACGCCGTTGCGGCTCTACAAGCATTTCACACACGAAGGCGGCATCTGCACGCCGTTGATCGCTCACTGGCCCAAGGGCATCGGCAGGCCGGACAGGTGGGTCCGCGAGCCGGTCCATGTGATGGACATCCTGCCGACGTTGCTCGAAGTGACCGGAGCGACCTATCCGACCGAATTCCGCGGCAACGCGATTCTGCCTCCGGAAGGGGCAAGCCTCCTCCCGGCCGTGCGCGGCGAACATTTGCCGGAACGGACGATCGGTTTCGATCACCAAGGCGCTCGCGCCCTCCGCAAGGGCGACTGGAAACTGGTCTGGTCGAAGCGGATGCCGCACGACATCGATTGGGAACTGTACAACCTGGCGGAAGACCGCTGCGAAACGCGGGACCTCGCCGCGGAGCATTCCGATCGCGTGAAGGAGATGGCGGCCGAATGGGAGCAGTGGGCCCGCCGCGTGCAGGTGATTTACGAGCCCCCGCCTGGAACGGATACTCCGCAAGGGGCCAGAAAGGCTCGCGCCCCGAAGATCGCCAACCGGCCTCTGACCATCTCCGGACGCGTCCGGACTTCATCGG
Source organism: Planctomycetota bacterium (assembly GCA_051745935.1). Taxonomy (GTDB): domain Bacteria; phylum Planctomycetota; class Planctomycetia; order Pirellulales; family Pirellulaceae; genus JBNJEM01. Next base: position 12,538 of record JBNJEM010000107.1, on the reverse strand, counting down.
ACGACGGCGTCATCGTGGCCCAGGGCGGACGCGAGCAGGGATACGCCATCCATCTGCTCAACGGTCGGCTGGCATTCGATGTACGGGTAAACGGGAAAGTGACTCGCACGGCGGCTGGAGGGACCGCTCCGGACGAGTTCGACTTCGAAGCACGGCTGACGGCGGATCAGCTTCTACTCCGGATCAACGGCCATCAGGTGGCCGAGGCTGCGTCTCCCGGCCTGATTCCCGTGCAGCCCAAGGACGGCCTGGACATCGGCCGCGACGAGCGATCCGCCGCCGGGGACTATCAGGCGCCGAATCCTTTGGATGGGATCGTTACGGATGTCAAGGTGATCGAGATTCCGGCACGGGAACTCGGCGAGTTGCACAAAGTGCTGTTCGAGCCAGTCGCTCGGGAGCGGGAAGCGACGCCGTTTCAGGACAAGGACGGCCAGTGGTGGTGTACCGCGTTCTTCAACGCCAACATCCCGCCGCTGCCGCGCGAAGGCATCGAGACGCGCGACCTGAGCGAGGACGCCCAGACGATCAACGAGCAGGGGGTCACGATCGCGCCGTTGAACGTACGCGTGCTGGAGGACGGAGGCATCTTCATCCGCGCCAAAGATTTAACTTGCGCGACACCCGGCCGCGAAAGGAAACGGCTGGAGCGATCATGTCCACCACACGCGCTTCAACGTGTCGAAGATGGATCAGTGGGAACGGGTCTTCGAATACGGCGACCGGATGGGCATGTACCTGCATTTCAAGATGCTGGAGACCGAGAACGACAGCAAGATGGACGGCGGCGAGTTGGGCATCGAGTGGTACTTCGGGTATCAGCATCCCCACAGCGATCTGACCTGTCAAGACTGGCGCCCGCGCGAGAAAATGTGGGACCAGAGCCGTTACTGCATCGAATTCTTCAAACGGCATAAGATCCCGTTCTGGGAGATGAGCAACGACAACGATCTAACCCGAAACCCGGACGATTACTGCTTTGTCAAGCCCGGGGAGCTGTATCTGATCTACTTCAAGAGCCCCGGCGAGTTGACTCTGTCGTTGGCATCGGGCGCGTTCACCTATGGCTGGTTCGATCCGAAGACAGGCGACGGACTGGACAGTCTTCTTGCGCCGGGTGAGGCCCGCGCGCCGGGACAGATTACGCTCAAGCCCCCCGGCGATGGCGACTGGCTCCTTTGCCTGAAAAAGGCGGGGTCGACGGCCCTATCATTTCGGGACGTGACGGAGCTTTGAGTCGCTGCGGACGGCCAAACGACCGTGTTTTGGCATGTTTCGACGAAACTCATATACCGAGAGCGACATACACCTGTCATCGAGGCGTTGAATCCACCCAGGGCGCGGGGGTAGCCTCTGATTTCCCTTCCATGACGACGGGGCCAACTGCCGTACCTGATCCGCGCGGCCAAGTCCAGCAGGGATTTCAGGGGGAGGGATTTCAGGGTGTCTGTCGCCATTTCCAAATTTCACTACCACGATGGAGAGGCGAACGGGACACGGCACTCGACGAGATTGAGGCGGCACACGCCCACGTGGGCGGCAACCAGCGTGGCCGGAGATATGCTACTCAACAAATCAACAGGGCCTACGTCGTCTTACTGTCAGCCAAAGATATCAGCTATTTGAACACGCGGCGGCTGGCGGCGGCGCCTCTTCAACTGGGAGGCCTCCATCCGCTTCGCGGCCTCGCCCATCGAGCAACACGAGCCCACGACGTGACAAAACAGCTCGTCGTACCCCCGCACCGTGTCGAGCCAGGCCTCTTCCTTGATGTTCATGTGATCCAAGATCGCGGCGATGTCCTTGGGGATCGTGGACCCCTCGCCGGATTGGATCAATCGGACGGTCCAATCGAGCGGCCGCGGGTAGGAATCCAGTCACATCGGCGGAATCCCCATGTCGGACGCCCGACGGCCTGTCCGTGACGTGTCCGACAGCGCGTGCGTCGCCCTGTTCTCCGGCTGCAACGTCAGTTGGGCCAGCCGCCGGGTGTTCAAGTAGCCAACGTTTCCCGGTTCGCTTTCCGGCGGGTCATTCCCACTCGGAAATCTGGTAGAATATTCTGGGATATACGGGTACGATCGCGGGCGTCTTACTAACAAGAGAATCGCGAATGAGTTACGAAATCCCTCATAGAACCTAGAATTATGCGTTGATTTTCAGAGCTGGGAACGTGTTGGTCAGACGGTGCTGACGGTGGCAAACCATGGCACCAAGAAGAGAAGAAACGAGGAGTTACTCTGATGAAATCATTCATTCCGTTCTGCTTGGCGATCGTCTGCCTGGTTCCGTACGTTTCACCGGTGTGGGGACAGGATCCTTACGCGGAGCTCTCCGAGGCGGCAAAAGCAGAGGTAACGTCCGCGCTACCCGCCGAGGCCCGAGCCAGCGTCGAACAGCCGCGCAAGCTGCTGATCTATGATGGAAATGTAGGATATCCCGGTCACCGTTCGATTGCTTATGCCAATTTTGCGTTCACCCAAATGGGCAAGGGCACCGGAACTTTCGACACGGTGATTTCACGTGATCCCGCGGTTTTCGAGAAGGACCACCTGCAACAGTTCGACGCGGTCTGCTTGAACAACACGGTGGGCAATCTTTTCAGCGATCCCAAGCTTCGGCAAAACCTCCTGGAATTCGTGCTCGGCGGGGGCGGGATGCTCGGCATCCATGGCACCACGGTAGCCTTCACCGACTTCGAAAAAGGAGCCCGGGAGACATGGCCTGAATTCGCACGGATGCTCGGCGGACGAGGTGCCGCTCATCTGGCCCAGGACGAACGGGTCGTCGTCCAACTCGACTCACCCCACCATCCGCTCAACCGGCCCTTCGAGGGTGAGAGTTTTGAACACACCAGCGAGTTCTTCCGCGTACACGATCCCTATTCCAGAGACCGGGTGCACGTGCTGTTCAGTATCGACACGGACCAGACCGACCTGCCGCCCAAGGGGTCGCGCCCTGGGCTGGAGCGGGCGGACGAGGATTACGCGTTGGCCTGGACTCGCAACTACGGTCGCGGCCGAGTCGTGTACTGCACGATCGGACACGGCCCAAAAGACTTTATGGATCCCAAAATCCTGGAATTCTACCTTGGCGCAATCCAGTTCATCATGGGGGACGTCGATGGCAGCACAACCCCGAGCAACCGGCTAACGCCGGCTAGCGCTGCCCGCGAAAAGATCGGCTGGAGATTTGGAGTAACCGCCTGGGGGCTGCACAAGTACACGCTCTTTGAAGCCATCGAGAAGACTCGCCAACTCGGGCTGAATTACATCGGCGGCTTGAGCTTCCAGAAAGTCAGCGAGGAGATCCCGAAGAATTTCGACCGCAATCTGACGGACGAGGAACTGCGGCGGATCCGATTCCAGTTGGACGACGCGGGGATCCGCATGCCGACCTGCTTCTATGCCCAAATCCCTGGGGATGAAGCAGGCTGTCGCGAGGTTTTCGAGTTCGGCCGCAAGATGGGAATCGAGACGTTTATTTCAGAACCGCCACCGGAATCGCTCGATGTGATTGAAGGGTTCTGCGATGAATGGGACATCAACCTGGCCATCCACAACCATGGGCCGGAGCAATCGCCGGTCTATTGGAAGCCGGAAGGGGTCCTTCAAGTTTGCCAGGGGCGGAGCAAGCGGATTGGTGCTTGCCCCGACACGGGCTACTGGATCCGCTCGGGCATCGATCCGATCGAGGGGATTCGAAAACTCGGTGACCGGCTCATCACCATCCAACCTCACGACCTCAACGAACGCTCGCCCCAAGGTCACGACGTTCCGTGGGGAACCGGGGAGGCGGACTTTGAGGACATGATCCTGGAACTCCAGCGACTGGGCATCCAACCAACGCTCATCGGCTTGGAATACTCCCATGATTTCCTGGACAACATGCCGCAGATGGCGGACTGCGTCGAGTTCTTCAACCGCCTCACACTCGAGAAGTTGGCGTCTGCCGCAAGGGAGTAGAAGCCCACCGCGTGGGTCCCGCGGGCGGAAGAAGGCGCTGAATGCCCCGCAGCGGCGTGACGCGGGCCGGGGGGGGAACGTGCCTGCCGTCTCGGGACGGAGTCCCGAGCTACCAGGACGCCACCCCGTAGCTCGGGAATCCCTTCCCGAGACGAACCGCCGGACCACTGCGCCAATCCCCCGCCCGTCAAAGAGGCAGCCGAGCCGCACCGCGAAGTGTCAACGAACCCGGCAAATCCTCAACGAACCTTGCAGACGCTGAACGAACCTTGAACGAACCCCCAACGAACCTGGCGGACCCTCAACGGCCCAACCCACCCGCCAAGGTCCGCCGGACTGGAACCGCACCAGCCGAGGCGGCCCGCTCACCGCGTGGGCCACGCGGGCGGAAGAACGCGCTGCATGCCCGGCGGCGGCGTGACGCGGGCCGAGACGTATTCGAGCACGTCCCGCACTGTGTTAAAAACGCTAACGCGACCATTCAGGTGCCCCTGGCACCAAAACCGCGTTTGAAGCGGGAATCGCGTTTCATCTCCGGCTGTAACATGCTCCGGCAGGGTCCAGAAGAGATCGCCGGAGCTGATCTCCTCCTGGGCCAAGTGGTGGTCCACCGACTGCAGGTGCCAGATCTGCCGCGTTTTCAGGTCGCTCCCCGACACATTGCCCGTGCCGGATTTCTCCAGATCCAAGGCGATCCGATCGTTCGCCCACACGAAGAGGGTCTGGGTGTCCACCGTGCCGTCGGCGTTGGTGTCGAGCGTTCGCTTCTAGAGCCGACCAAACGGATTGCCCGAGAAACGGGTTAGGTAGACCCGGGTCAGCGCGAAAAGAAAGGGCCGTACGTCACGCAACCCAAACCATTGCGGCGGTCATCGACGGGCGTACGGCCCTTGTCTGCTAGCAATTGCTGTTTTCAATGATCAATGGACCGGTCAGGGACATTTCGACGGATTCGTCACATGGCCGTCACCGTGTGCGAGCTGGACGGACCAGGCCGTGGGGCGTGGCTGGCTTGCGGGGCATCACGCTCGGCCACCAGGCGGTGGCATCCTTCAACCGCTCGCAGCTGGAACCGGCGGTTCCGCCTCCTCGCACAAGAAAAGCCCCAGGCCTCTGTGGGAGCCCGCGCCGTCTCCTCGAACTGGCTGCGGGTCGAAAAATTCTCGTCGGATTTGTTGACATCTTAGACACGACGCCTTATACTTCGTCTTAGACAATAAGTCTAATACGCTGAAAGGGAGCGGACTCGTGACGAGCAATGATAGGAGTATTAGCGACTCGGAGCTCAAGATTCTTGAGGTTCTTTGGAATCGCGATCGGGCAACGGTGAGAGAAATCACCGCTGAGGTCTATGAAGAGCAATCATTTTCCAAGTACCAGACCGTCCAGAAGCTGCTTGAGAGATTGGAGAAGAAGGGATGCGTTAAACGCAAGCGCGGCACGCCCGCCCACACATTTGAGCCAACGGTGGAGCGGGACGATATCATCGGCCATCGTCTTGAGCAAGTGGCTGAGAAATTGTGCGGCGGCTCGCTGACTCCGTTGCTGATGCATCTGGCAGGTCGTACCCGCCTCAAGCCCAACGAACGCGAGGCAATCCAGAAACTCATTAACTCTCGCAAACGATAGGGACATCATGTCCATTTTCGGTTGTGCGGTATCGAATGTGGTGGTCGCAGTTCTGCTTGGCGGGGTGGCGATCATCGTAGAACGCGTCACCACGAAACCCCAGCTGACACATGCACTGTGGGTGCTGGTGCTCGTCAAGTTGGTCACTCCTCCCCTGATCCAGGTTCCCGTGAATTACACCGTCGCCGAGTACGCGGCGTCGCAGAAGTCAAGCGGTCTCACTTCAACTGCCGCAGCCGAACAGTTCGCCAAAACGTACGGAACAAGTCCGCAGCGGCCATCGCCAAATGAGAAAGCCCCAGTCGATTCGGTGGCGGGACAGGAGCTTGAGTCGTCACCCGCGCGGGATGGCGCAGCAAATGCGGACGCGCCTGCGGGTCTGCAGCCTGCCCTGGCGGTACCGTGGGGCAAGGTGCTTTTGGCGGGCTGGGCTACTGGATCACTGTTCTGGTTCCTGCTGGCGGTGACGCGGCTGGTTCGCTTTCGAAGGGTTCTGCGACTAGCGCATCGCGAGCCAGGCAACGTCGAGTCGCAAGTCCGCCACATTGCTTCGCGATATGGTCTGCACGACGTTCCCCGTGTGCTGGTGGCGGACGCGAAGGTGCCACCGCTCGTATGGAGTCTTGGCGGCCGCGCGGCCATAGTTCTTCCGAGCGGGTTATTGAGCAGACTTAGCACAGCTGAGCGGGCTGGATTGCTTGCGCATGAGCTTGCTCATCTGAGGCGTCGTGACCACTGGGTGCGCTGGTTCGAGTTCGTGGTATTGGGGCTCTACTGGTGGAATCCGGTTGCCTGGTGGGCAAAAGCACATATCCAGCAAGCAGAAGAGGAATGCTGTGACGCATGGGTATTATGGGCGTACCCGGCGAGTGTGCGGCAATACGCCCAGACTCTGGTCGATACGGTCGAGTATCTGGCCGATTCGCGGGAGTTCAGGCTGAATACTGTGCCCACATTTAGCCAAGGAGACTCTTTGAGGAGGAGAATTGAGATGATCGTAAGCAGTAAAGTCGATCGCCGCTTATCATGGCGACTACGGAGTGTGGTGGTGCTCACCGTGCTGGCGGTCGCTCCGATATCGCTCTCGGGCAACCAGACCGACGTTGACGAACGTGGCGAGAAAGATGGTTCACAGCGCACAAAGACACTCCAAGCGATAGGGCTGACGCCACCGGATCCAGGGTCAGGTGATAATGCCGAACGACTGCTCAATCCGGAAAAGGGTGCTCACAGTTCTTCGGTCGGAACGGCAAAGGCCGCGGAAGATCAGCCGGACGCGGAAACCCCCCTTGAGCGAATTGCGGAAGCCTCACGGGCTTCGTGGGACACAATCGACTCAGCGGTCGGAGTGGGGACATATGAATCCCATCACCAAGGTGAGAATGGTGAGCAGCTTACGCTCAGAACAAAGGCGAAAGTCCGGGTCTACTGTGACGCTGAGAAATACCGCCTGGAATTTGAGTATGACCGATGGGAGGGGCGACCTTCGGACAGGGAGGCGGTTGTCATAGGGAATGGGACACGGGCATATCTGGTTCGATACTCGCAGAACATTTCTCCACATGGATGCGCAGGGCACATCCTCAGCGAGGTAGATGAAGCGCTTGAGTATGCCCGCTGCTACGTAGATGACCCGGCACACCTGCAGCGGCGCATGCTACGCGTCCACGAACTGTTAAAGTCCGAAGAGCCCATCGAAGTAATAAGACATCGCTGGGGCTATCGTGGCAAGTTTCGTCCCAAGAGCGGCCGCGGGCTAACGATCGAGTTCGATGCCCATACTCAACTGGGCTACAGGATTGCTGCGTCGAGGCAGTACAATAAGGGTGCGGACGAGCCCTGTTCTGTCCGCCGAGCAGTCTGGAAGGAAGGCAGAGCATTTTGGTACGTTAAGAGCGTTGTCGAGGAATACGACTCCAGACGCGTTAATAGGACAGGGGAGTACAGACGCCACGTACTGCGGTATGACAATTTCCAGCCAAACGCCAAAGTTGACCCCGAGCTGTTTGTGCTGGAATCGTTGGATATCCCATTCGGAACTCGATTCATTGACCATCGGCAAAATCCCGAGCATCGGTTCCTTTACTTCAACGAAGGGACGTTATCGCCTAGCTCTTTTTGATAGCCAAGAAAACACGACTGACTGACCTTTTAGCGTGCAGCTTTCGGAGTGTAAGCGCGCAATCTGACCATGGGCGGGCGATGCCGAGGCGTCGGGTGGACTGGCTTCGTGAGGGGCTGGGCAGGCGGAGGGTGGATGGGAGCGGAGTGTGATACGAGAAGCAGCGTGGTGTGGGGGCAGGGACGAAGGGACCAGCGGCGCTGGGTGGTTGAAAAGGTGAAGGGACAAGAGAGAGATGAGGGGCGGACGAAGAGATTCGCCGTGTCGACTGGGGCGGCTACCGTGATGGCGTCTCCTCGATAGTGGCAATCCGTCGCTTGGCGCGGCAAGCTACGGCGCAGTGGCGACTTCGCCACCGCTCGGGGTCAAGAGCGCGGAGAAGTCGAGCCAGGATATGTCGTAGGAAATCGTGCGTACTGAGCCGTCGCCAAAGAAGAACTGAGGACCTCCCGGGTGGGCCGAGCCCCAGTTCGTTTTGTAGTCGTTTCCGATCTGATCGCGCACAACACCCACGCCCCGTCGCGCCGTGCTGCCAGATCCGCCCAAGAAATACGGCTCGTCCCAGTACCAGGTGATGCCCGTCTGAATGTCCGGGTCGATTGCCTTTCCACCGCCCACGATCGTATTGGACAGTCCATCGGTGATGCTTGCCAGACGTTCGAGCCGCCGTGCGGGTTCAGCGGGCAAATTCGGCATCAACCGATGGTTTCCCGCATAATCGGATTGTGCCCATGCCCAGCCGCCACTTTCGTAGTTGCCGTACTGGTCATCAACGGGTGTATGGGCTTCAGCGTTTCGGCGGCTGGGACATGTATATACTGCTACAGGGATTTTCCAACTCCGTTCTTGATAAACGATTTCCTGTTCCAAGTACGGGAGTATTGAAAAAAGCCAGGATCCCGTCTGCGCCGGTGGCCGCCATTTCGGATCTCCGACTCCCCACTCAAAGACTCGCCCAGCGGCGAAGTCTTCCGTGGACGGTGTGAATTCCTCGCCATCAACGTCCAGAATCGTCTGTTTACCATCCCAGCCGCCGTTGTGAGGAATCACCCCGTGCACGTCGTTGTGCATCTGTAGCGCCAAGCCGATCTGCTTCAGGTGGTTCTTACACTCCGTCCGACGTCCCGCTTCCCGCGCGGCCTGTACCGCGGGAAACAGCAATCCCATCAGGAGGCTGATAATGAACAGCACAACCAACAGTTCGATCAGCGAGAAACCCAGATGGTCGCCAATTACTGCTCCACGCTCTCGGTACCTACTCATCACCACATCCCCCTACTCCATACGATCCAGTCGCGGATGGATTAACGCATGATTGGATTATTGAAACGACCGCCATACGGGCAGAGGCGTCGGCGACATGGATGTTATTCCGCGGGGGGCGAGCGACTTTAAACTGCCTTGCATGGTCTGACTGAACTAGTTTTGCGCCATGTTCAAAGAGTGGGGTTCACTGAACCACTCACATGGTTAAAGATCCCGGAGTCGTCCAGTCACGTTTTCACTTTCAGCGTTTCTGTCATTTCAGCAACCGACGGATAAAACTGGAAATCATCGCCGTTGTCGTTTCCACCAATACCAGGCCCCAGCACCGCCGACTGCCGCGACGGCACCGCCGATGACAAGCCAAGTTCTCAGTGGCTTGCTCCTCTTTGTCGGCGCCGACACGGCCGGAAGGTTCGCGGCCCGAATGCGAAGATCATGAAACACGACGCGCAGCCCACAGGGATCATTCGCCGTGCCCGCGGAAATTCTGAGGGCCGCCAAGTCCTCCGTGCCCACCGTCTCTCGCTGCAGCTCTTCGAATTCGTGGCTTTCTCCTTCAGCAACGAGAAAACTCACGTCGGAGCCGGTGCGTGTCAACCGGAGTCGTCCGCCTTGCCCAGTCGCGGTTCGCGGATTACTCGAAAAACCCCTCTGGCCGTCCTTCGACTGCGCCAGGATGGGCACCAAACGACTTTCCTCGTCGGCGGTAATGACATGAGCGAGTGTCAACGCTTTGAATTCTTCGGATGCCAGTTTGGTCCAGATCTTTACCCCGGCGCCCATCCCGGATTTGGGGTTGTCGGCGGAGAGTATCTCGTAATCCAACGTGATCTCGAAATCACCGGAAACGCTAAACTGAGGCTCGATCCCAACAGCGCCCGTGTCTTCGCGGTTCCTGGGCAACGTGATGCGCAGGCCTGAACGTCCGTGTCGGACAGTCCGGTTTACGTTTGGTCCAAACACACTCAGGCCAGGATGCAGTTTTCCGCCCTTGCGAAAATCTTGATGAACCTCGCCCGCTTGCCCAAAACTGGCCACCAGCAGTAGAAGAAGAGTACTCTGCATCGCTGCGCTCCCGCCAATATTCCCGATCGTGCGCTGTGGTCCATTAGAGTCTTTGACTGCTCGATGTCAAGAAAAACTTCGACGACTTCTGCTGGAATCACAGCCATTTCTTGCTCAATAACGAACGAGACGGAAAGAATCGTGGAGTCGTGCAAGAGACTGGCTGCAAGGACCGATACGTGAATCTGTCGGGCCGCTTTAGAGACGGACAGAAAACTCCGGAAACATTTGCTAAACCGTTCACGTTACAAGGGTTTGGGCGACTGCTGGAGGTTTTCTGTCCGCTTGTAAGCACGAAGTAGCAGACCACTCCCCCCCGCATGACGGCGACCGAAGTGGTACATTCACCGCTGGTAGGAACACCGCACCGCCAGCGCAGGCACACTGGGCGAACCCGCCGCCCCGCTTGCCATTGAAACAAAGTACCTGGACTTTGGAGATGTCGGGGTGCACGACCGTTTCCGGCATGTCGTGCCAATCCGAAATCGTGCTGCGAAGGAAGTTCGAGTTCTGGATATCGTGGCCTCATGTAGTTGCGTTGATACCTCACCTCGTCAATTCTCGATTGCTCCGGGTCAGACGGTCAACGTTACTTTGGTAGTGAACCTACGGTTTGGAGAGCCGCGCAGGGTGCAACTTCCCGAACGTGACTTCTCTACCAGGTTCAAGGCAGTAACGGACGACAAAACCGCTCGTACCACGTGCTCGCTTTCCGGAACGGGCATGACCCCTTATGCGATCGAGCCTTCCACGCATGATTGGGGTTCGATTATCAAAGAAGAAGCGGTCACGCCATTGAGTGTGAGTAGCCGTTCAGGGGTGCCACTACACGGCCTGGACACAGGAACCCGCATGGATGCCACGGGCTTGTCCCGTGGTGGTTCACGTTCGCCGCTACAACCTGTCAGAAACACTACTCCTGGCCGTCCGTAGCGTGGAACGTAACGGACCACGGGACAAGCCGGTGGCATTTGCATCCGGTAAAGCCCTTGTTTAAGGTGTGCAACGGAAGTGCGAACCTCCTCGGATATCGGTCTATTGCCCGTGAACGGTTACGGGCAGACTAACCACCTTGAAGAGGCCGGTCCGGTGTGCCCGAAGCTTGAGCGGCACGTCAGCGCCGTTGTTGCGACGCTCAAGCGATTCTTAGCCACTCACTGATCGACGTGTTCCTCTTCCGCCGGACCTGCCTTCTGGATGATCGTACCGAGCGTGCGTAACATCGGCGCGGCCACCTCGGCGAAGGTTTTGGTTCCATGCCGATCCAATGCGGTGAGGCAAGCATGCAGTACGGCGGGGACGGCCGCGCCCGTCGGGTCACCGCGCGGGATCTTTCCATCCTTATGCTGTCGAAACCACTGCAAAGTGGGCAGTTGCGGCGCTGTTCCCTGTCCACGCAATACTTCAGAATGTTTCAATCTCATCGGGTCCCACGGAAAGATGTTCGGCGAGCGTCTTGAGCGTCTTCCTCTGAATACGCGTCACTTTCCCCTGTTCGATTCGAGCAATCGTCTTTGCCGAGAGATCAGGTTCAAAGTCCTCACGGCGAAGTCCACGTTGTTTGCGAAGACGACGAAGGGATGCTCCGAACGACTGATCTTCTTGTAATCGCCTCTTCGAGATACGTCGTCGGTAATCAGGATCGAATTCGTAGAGGATGGCGTCGACGGCCGCTTCGTAGTCACCGAGTTGAACCGTTTGCCCGCAGTCGATGATGGCGAACTTGTTGAAGTCGGGCTTCGTGCCAGTACCCGACTTCGCAAACGTCGTGAATGGCACGGTGAGCGGCTTCAAGTCACCACGCCAGAACGTGACCGTGCTGGTGTCGTGATTCACGCTGCCACCGATAAAGAGATCGGGCCGACTGTCTGTCTCCAAGACTTCCGCGAGCTCCTCTGTTGGAATGAACCCACCATCCACCGTGAATGCGATTCGTCGAAAGAACGAGGAGAGTGCTGGGACGGTCTTCATGTCGAGGGAGTGAATAAACAACCCAAAGCCTAATGAAGGCCTACCGAGCGAAGCATTCCTGACGAGCGATTCCGTCAGATCGCTTGCGTAGCTGACCCAAAGAGAGTCTCTGGTAGCGTGCGCCACGGAGTTCCGCAGTTCCGCGACAGACGAAACGACATGGGGACGCAGCGAGGCGAATCGTGACGAACGCGTCTTCGCCCGATCAAGCAAGATCATATCGTACAGCTGTCGCTTCGCTGCTGTTTTCGCTGCCATTGGTTCACTCCTCGTCTTCGTTTTCACCCGACACTAGGTTGTTCGGATACATGGCGTCCCACTCGTCGTAGCCGTTCACGGGTGCCGCTACATGACCTGGACACGCAAGGCCCGCATGGATGCCACGGGCTTGTCCCGTGGTGGTTCACGCTCGCCGCTACACACCGGCCAGACACACCACTCCTGGCCGTCGGTAGCGTGGAACGTAACGGACCACGGGACAAGCCCGTGGCATTTGCACCTCGAAAAGCCTTTCCTCAAT
>JBNJEM010000106.1:0-15534 GCA_051745935.1 Planctomycetota bacterium | reverse complement strand
CCGGTCGCGGATGACTTTCTCCGCCGCGAGTCCGACCAACGGGAGGACGGCTTGCGCCGGGCAGCGTTCCACCCGAACAAATCCAACCGCCTGAAATATGCAAACGCTGCGCGACAGGTGCTACGATTCCTCACCCCCGGCGGCGGAATGTCCTGATTATACCGATAAGGAGCCGTTGATTTCGAGGCCCCTGGAAGCGAGAATATCGATGATGCCAGCGGATAGAGTCTGTTTTCGCAACTGATCCATATGTGCAAAGTCCTCCTGACATGATGCTTTACCAACAACTACGCCGGCTGCTACCGGTGATTCTGACCACGGGGCTGGTCCTCGGTGAGTTGAATTGCATCATCGCGGCGGAGAATTCGGGGGTGAATCTATTCGATTTCAATCACCAACCCGTTCCTCTCATTCCACCGGGCACGATCGTGGGGAAAGACAACCCGAATGGCTGGAACCGCCTCGTTTTGCTCGCCAAGCCCCGTCTCGCGGGGGGCGCGGTGGAGGAGTTGTCCGCCATGGCGCGAGATCTCGCCACCCAGTTCCCGGTGGTTATTATGGCGCGTGTGCGTGCCCGGAAAACCAACGAAGACCGCGTCGAGTACCGATTGGAGAACGTTGGGGTGGGGATCTGCACGGAAATCGCCGGCAGGAACGTGGTTGTTTCCTCGGATTCGCATGACGAACTAGACGCCGATTTGAACACCATTGAGCGTATTGTTTTGGGCCAGAACGAAAAAATGCTCAAGAAAATCACCCGGATCGTTCATACGCATAGCTTCGTTGTGTTTGACGTGAAAGCCCGGCTATTGCACGCGGGAAAGCATCGAGACGCACACGTGCGACATCTGGTTTGGGTCAGCCCCGAGAGCGGCAAGGTGGCGTCGGTGGTGTGGCCGTTGATCGAGGATGGCGAGGGGCGATATCAGCTGCTGGGAAAGACCTTGTCCGCTCTTCCTGGCGGATTCGAAGAAGATCGGATCATCCATGTGAGTGCCGATGAGGTGACCTTTGGAATTCCGTCGGCCCGCGCTTTTGCGCTGGCCCGGATGCCGAGGGGCAAGAAAATTCCAGTCACCCCGAAACTGGCTTCGCTGGCCACCCAGAAGAAGTATGACCGCGCGAGCCTGTCCAAATTGATCCAAATGTTAAGAGACGCGTTTTGAGTAACACTTTATACCGGTCGCGGATAACTTTTTCCGCCGCGAGTCCGACCAACGGCAGGACGGCTTGCGTCGGGCAGCTTTTCACCCGGAAAAATCCAACCGCCTGAAAGATAGCCGCGTGAAGCAGAGCTATGCCGTACAAGACGCAAAGGCTGAAGACAATGCGGATTCAGACGATTACAGTCTGTAACTTCGAAGGATCAATACTATCGCAACTCAAGCCCAGCACATTGCCAAAGCCGCTGCGCGAATTCAAGGCATACATGGAACAAATTCATTCACTGGACCTTCTCTCACCCGAACACCTGCATCAACGTGCACGAGAATCCGGAGGATCGCTCGGTTTGGGGGGCAGGAACCTTTCGGCGTTTGTGCACGAAATGGGGCCCAAAAGGCGTCAAAAACTGGTCGAGCGTTTGCAACAGGTCTATCCGCAACTGCTAGATCTAGGCACGAAATCGCTCCGGTCTGGCTGGAAGAAACTGGAAGTTACAGAGTCGTATGGAGAGAACAAGACAAGACTCTTTGCCAATACGACCACCGGCGCTCGCCACGTTGCCGATGGGATGCTTCGACTAATTGCGATTCTCGCTGAGATTGAAACCGACCATCCTTTTGTGCTTTTCGACGAAATTGAGAATGGGCGGAACCCGGAGGTTATCGAGTTTGTCCTTGACGCCCTGGTTCAGGCTTCCCCGCAGGTGATGGTCACAACCCACAGCCCGATGATTTTGAACTACTTGGAAGATGACGTCGCGCGAGCAGGCGTGCTGTACCTGTACAAGACACCGAAAGGAGATACAAAGGCAATCCGCTTTTTTGATATTCCTTCCGTTGCCGAGAAGCTGACGGTAATGGGGCCGGGCGAGGCGTTTGTGGATACGGATCTTAATGCCATCGGTGAGGAAATTGAATTCACTACGGAGAAGCAGTGACATGTATTTCCTGCTCAGCGGCGAGGGGGAAACCGACATGGGCCTTTGCGTCCGTCATGCGAAAACATGCGAAGGCTACGACCACCATGCTGGGCCGATGGCCATTATGGTCTCGCAAATCGTGGAACAGTACTTGAGGTGTTTTGGCACGGTGGTGGGAGGCTTGCCCGTTGCGGAAAGCCGCCGCGAAGTTTCGTGCATGGTTTTCTTTTCAGCCAAGGGGTTACCCATGAACAAACGCGAATGGATGAAGCGCATCGCTCTGGCAGCATTGGGCGCTTTAGTCGCGCCGTCGTTAGGAGCCTGCAAAGCGCACCCGAACATCGTCTATATCAACATCGACGATATGGGTTGGAAGGACCTTTCCTGCATGGGAAGCGAATACTACGAAACCCCCAATATAGACCGGTTGGCCAAAAGGGGGTTGACATTCACCGACGCCTATGCGCCGGCGGCCAACTGCGCCCCCAGCCGCGCTTGCTGCATGTCCGGGCGATATGGACCGGCACACGGTATCTATACAGTGGGCAATTCGGATCGCGGCAAGGCGAGCCAGCGCAAGCTGATCCCAATTAAAAACGAAACCGTTCTGCCCGACCAAATCGTGACTCTACCGGAAGCACTCAAGGCCGCTGGCTATGCAACCTGCCACGCCGGAAAATGGCACTTGGGGCCGGACCCTTGCACTCAGGGAATCGATGTCAATATCGGGGGCCGTGAATGGGGCGGTCCCGGCGGGAACGGCGGCTACTGGAATCCAGGCAAATTCCCTAATCTCACTGGCGAAAAGGGGAAAGACTTTCTTACCGACCGCCTCACGGATGAAGTCTTGGAATTCATCCAGTCTAATAAGAATAAACCGTTCTTCCTCTACTTCTCGCCATATGCAATTCACACGCCCATTATGTCCAAACAGGAGATCAGAGAGAAGTATCGGAGGAAAGAGGGAAGCCAAGGGCATGACGATGCCAACTATGCCGCTTTGATCGAGACGTTGGACACCAACGTTGGGCGCATCCTGGACACCCTCGACGAACTCGCACTTCGAGAACGAACCTTCGTGCTTTTTACCTCGGATAATGGCGGCATGTATAGACTCACCAAGCAATGGCCGCTGCGGGCGGGCAAGGGCTCCTACTTCGAAGGAGGAATCCGCGTACCGCTCCTGGTACGCTGGCCCGGAAGAATCAAGCCGGGAAGTCGATGCGATACGCCGGTCACGGGCGTGGACTATTATCCCACGTTTCTGGACGTCGCGAATGTTCCGACACCCGAGAGGAAGGTGCTCGATGGTTTGAGCCTGGTACCGCTGTTGACGGGCCAAGGAGAACTTCCCCCGCGGCCCCTTTTCTGGCACTTTCCGATTTATCTCCAAAATGGAAACCCGGAGACCCACGACATGTTCTTCCGCACTCGGCCCGGGTCCGTGGTCCGCCATGGCGACTGGAAGTTGCACGAGTATTTCGAGGACGGTCGGTTGGAGCTCTACAACCTGAAGGAAGACATTGGAGAGACGCGTAATGTCGCCGAACAGATGCCGGAAAAGACCGAAGAGCTGCATGAAATGCTGTTGAAATGGCGCAAAAAGACCGGCGCCCCCGTGCCCGCCACGCGAAACCCGAGATATGAAGGCTGAGGGAACGGCCAGAAAACGAAAAGTTGCCGTTCTGCCAGTATGAAATTGAGCGAGCACCTTCGCCGCCCAGCCGACGCAAACACCAGCACGGGTTGTCCGCCGCCATGCCAGAAGACGCGAGTCAACGAAAACGCCCCTGAAAAACCGCGGCCGATTCCCGTGACCAAGGGAATTCTTACGGGGAGACAGGGGTGTCTTGGCCGGCTGTAAAACGCCCCGTCGGACCATATACCGGTCGCGGATGACTTTCTCCGCCGCGAGTCCGACCAACGGGAGGACGGCTTGCGTCGGGCAGCTTTCCACCCGGAAAAATCCAACCGCCTGAAATATAACTCTACCAGACTGCGGAGGAACTATCGTCATGCCCCATCATCGCTCGGTCTTTTTGTTACGGGCAGTAAAAGTGGCCGTGATCGGGATGTCCCTCGCGCTGACGGTCCGCGTCGGATGGGCACTGGAACCGGACGTATCGCCACCGAAGGAAGTCACGGGATCCCTGCCACCATCCATTCATGTTCCGCCGGTGCGCGAGCGACCGCCAGCTCGCACGCATTTCATCGATCGGCCGCGGCAATATGACCCTGAAACAACGGCCCGAAAACAAACACTTCGCTATCGATTGGAGTCGTTGCGGTTAGCGATTGAAGACCTCATGGAGACCTATGGCCGGCGGTATCCCGACGGGGAGGAGTTCCTGTCGCGGTGGCGGGCAGTGTCGAAGGCCTGTCGAGAGAAGGCCTCCAGTGCCGAGTCACGGTTCACCCGGTTGCGAGACGAGGCACTGCTGGCCAACCCCTTACTGGACATGGACCGTTTGCTGGTGCTGAAGCGAAAACGGGGCCAGCTGGGGTTGCCCACCAATCATCAGTGCAATACGTCCTTGAATCAGACGGGCTATGACAACGAGCTCGCAGTCCTTTCTCCGGTTGATCCCGGCGGGGAACTGTCGACCCTGTTTCGCCCGCCGGAGGGTTATTACGTCGGCGAAATGGATTTGCGCTTCGATGCCCAACGGCTGCTTTTCACGATGCCGAACGGCCGTACGTGGCAGATTCACGAGATTGGTTTGGATGGTGAAGGTTTGCGGCAGGTTTCCCGTGAAGTCCCGGATGTTGACAATTTTGATCCGTGCTATCTGCCCAACGGTCGCATTGTTTTTTCTTCCACGGCCGCGTTCACCGGCGTGCCGTGTTGGCATGGGAAAGAGCGAGCGTGTTGCCTGTACAGCATGGCGTCCGATGGGGCGCAAGTTCGGCAACTCTGCCATGATCAAGATCTCGACCTGCATCCATCGGTCTTGGACAATGGCCAGGTTATTTTCAGCCGGTGGGATTATACCGGTATACTACACGCGTATCTCCGTCCGTTGATGGCGATGAACCCGGACGGGTCGGGCCAACGCGCCGTCTACGGCAGCAACTCCTATTACCCAAACTGTCTCTTTTTTCCTCGCGGGGTGCCGGGCCAGCCCAATAAGGTCGTGGCGGTCCTGGCCGGCTACCATGGCAGGAATCGCATGGGGGAGTTGGCGGTGCTGGACATTGGAGCTGGCTGGTCGGGACCGGAGGGGATTATCCACCGGATTACGCACCGGGACGAGCCCATTGTGCCGGTCGCGCGAGACCGTTTGACGCAACATGCGAAACACCAGTTCCTGCATCCGTACCCATTAAGTGACAAATACATTTTGACGGCCATGCAGACCGGCAAGCAATCATGGGGTATCTACTTGGTCGACGTCTTCGACAACATTGTCCCGATTCTGACCGACCCCGACTTTGACTTTTTCGAGCCCATTCCCGTGGCACGGCGTCCCGCGCCACCACGGATTCCAAGTCGGGTGGACGCGTCGCGCGACGACGCCGTGGCCGTGATACACGATGTCTACAAGGGCGAGGGGCTGAAAGGGGTTCCGCGAGGCACGATCAAACGCCTGCGAATCGTGGGCTACCATTTTGGCTATCCCGGCATGGCCGGCCCGGACAAGATTGGTCGGGCCGGACCGTGGGAAGTGATGCGCATTATCGGTACCGTCCCGGTTTACGAAGATGGATCGGCGAAGTTTCGATTGCCCGCCAACGTTCCCGTGTCATTACAGGCGTTGGACGCGGAAGGCAAGGCGGTCCAATTGATGCGCAGTTGGTACACGGCCATGCCGGGTGAAACGGCCTCTTGTGTTGGCTGCCACGAGACGCCACGTGACACCCCGGCCTCTCGCGTCGATATCGCCGCGACACGTCCCGTCTCGGATATTGAGTCGTGGTATGGCCCCCCTCGCGGATTCGATTTTGCTCGTGAAGTCCAACCCGTGCTCGATGAGCATTGTGTCAGCTGCCACCAGGGAAAGAAAAGCGTGGGGGGAAAGGAAACGATCGACTTGCGCGGCGCGTCGCTTGTGGAAAACTATGAAGGCCTGCCGCTGACCAGACTCGGTGCCCGCCGGCTGGACGCCGTGCTCCGTGAACAACACGGCAACCGTTTTCAGCCATGTAACGGCATGCCTCATCCCTACGGTTCCCTGAAAACACGTTATACGCCGGCCTACGAGGCGTTGATCCCGTTCGTTCGACGCCCGAACATCGAGGATGCGGCCGGTTTACCGCGGCCCGGCGAGTATCATGCGGACACCAGTGAGCTGGTCCAGCTGTTACGGAAAGGCCACTACGGCGTTCGTTTGGACGCCGAAGCCTGGGACCGGCTCGTCACCTGGATCGATCTGAACGCGCCCTGCCACGGTACCTGGAATGAAGTGGCTCCGGTGCCCCGCGAGGCCGACAAGCGGCGGCGCGAATTGGTACGCGCCACCAGCGGTCCGCCGGTGGATCCGGAAAACGTGGTTCAAGGCGAACGCTACGCCCCGACGGACGTTGCCGCCGCGACGGCCCCGGTTCCCATGCCGGGGGCGCGTCGTAGCCGGGTCCAGGAGCTGCTGGATGCCCATCCAGAAGTGGAAGACCCAACGGTCCAAAAAGGGACGGGTGAAACGATGACGTTGGATCTGGGCAACGGCCTCGATATCGAACTGGTCCGAATTCCAAGCGGCGGCTTTTTGATGGGAGATACAACCGGCAAGGGCGATGCGGACGAATGGCCTCCCCAAGTCGTGCATATCCGTCAAAGCTTTTGGATGGGACGCACGGAAATCACGAATGCCCAAATGCGCGAAATCATGCCCGAACATCACTCGGGATTCTTCACGAAACGGCAGATCGACGAGGATGGCCCGGGGATTCAGCTGAACTCCGACGACCAGCCGGCCGTGCGCGTTTCTTGGAATGACGCGATGGAGTTTTGCCGTCGCCTCTCCAAAAAAGTTGATGGCAAGGTAACTCTTCCGACCGAAGCGCAGTGGGAATATGCCGCCCGAGCCGGCACGTTGACCGAGTTGTCCCACGGCGATTGCACGACCGATTTTTCGCGGCATGCCAACATGGCCGACCGCTCGTTGGCGTGCCTCTACGAAGGAACGGCCGGCGTGGCTTTGTTGCAGCCCATCCCTTCCGTACTGAAGGTGGACGACCTGGCGATCGCCACCGCCGAGGTTGCTTCCTACCGGCCAAACGCGTGGGGACTATACGATATGCACGGTAACGCCGCTGAATGGACGCGGTCGCCGTACCGCCCTTACCCGTATCGCGAGGCCGGGGTTGGCAAGGATTCGAGCGGCAGCTTACACGGGAAAGACCGGGTGGCGCG
This sequence comes from Planctomycetota bacterium, assembly GCA_051745935.1. GTDB lineage: Bacteria > Planctomycetota > Planctomycetia > Pirellulales > Pirellulaceae > JBNJEM01. Next base: position 8,101 of record JBNJEM010000106.1, on the reverse strand, counting down.
CGGTGGCTCGTTTTACGACCGTCCCCGCCGATGCCGCTCCAGCCACCGCCGCCATTATCCCGCCTGGCAAGCCGTCCACGATGCCGGTTTCCGGATCGTCGTGCCCGACGACGAACAATAATCATGGTCTGACGGGGTGCGGCGGCAAATTGAACGAACTCGCCCGTACCACGAGAAAGACCGGACGTGTCGGCGGCGCGGCGAATGGCCTTCCGACGCAAACGGCAGCCTTTCTCCTGCCTGTTTTTCCGCGATTCCGCCAAAAACCGCCGGAGCTCCGGCTTCGACCGAAACCTTTCCCCCTCGGCGTGGTTCAAGGAGTGTAGAAAGACGGCGCGAGGTTATCGCGAGGTTACTGTCCCCACACTTTTCGAGGAGTATTGGCCATGTTGAAAACGCTTCCCCTACTTTCGGCCGCTTTGGCAATCTTGCTGCTGCCGTGGACGGTGTCCGCCGAGGACAAAAAGGATGGTCCGCCGCGTCGGGGGCCCGCGGCGATGTTCGACAAGTTGGACGAAAATGACGATGGGACCATTTCCAAGGATGAAATCTCCGAAAAGGCACCGGACCGCTTGAAGGAGATGCTCAAGAAATCCGATGCCGACGGGGATGGCAAGGTGACGCGGGAAGAGTTCCGCGCCGCCACGAAGGAGCGCATGGAGGCGATGAAAAAACGCGTCGAGCAGAGGCGCAAAGACGGCCCGGCTCGCCGTAAACCCGGCGCCGCTCGGCGGGGTCGCCACCCAGGCCCACCCAAGGGAGGTTTCAAGGGCAGGCGTCCTGGCCGGCCCGGCATGCGGCCGCAGGGTCCGCCGCGAGTTCCCTCCATGCCCAAGGCCGAAGAGATTTTCAAAAAGTTCGACAAGAATGGCGACGGCCAGCTCAGCAAAGAGGAATTCGTGGCCGGGGCGAAGAAGGTTCAGGAGCGGATGAAGCACATGCTGCACCATCGGCGGCCGCCCCATCATGCACGGCGGGCGTATCGCGGCGCCCCCCATCGCGGCGCCCCGCATCACGGCGCCCCCCATCGCGGACGTCATCCCCGCGGGCCGGCTGCCGAGCGCAAACCTTCCAAGGACAAGGCCATTGCCAAGAAGATTATCGAGCGGATAAAGGAGGCCGACAAAGACGACGATGGCAAGATCAGCAAAGAGGAGGCTCCCGACCGCCTGAAGAAGCACTTCGACAAGGTGGACAAGAACGACGACGGTTACGTCGATAAGGCGGAAGTTCGCGGGATGCTGCGGCACCGCAAACAGGCGCAGCGGCGTGGCGGCCCCGACAAGTCGTCCCGCGGCCCGAAGAAGGACAAGAAGGAAAATAAGGAAAAGAACTGACGCCGACCGGCCTCTTCCGTGGGCTCGGCGGAGAACACGCCCGGCAGGGCCCCTATCCGTGCGGAGTCTTCTGGTTCCGCCAGGAAAAGGGAGCGAAGAAGAGGACGTTTCAAGGCACAAGTGACAAGCCCGAATCCCTTGCCTTTGGGCGGGTTTGTACACTCAGGTGACACGACATATTCGCCCGGCGCCGTCTCCGTGGTGACGCCGGGCGTTTGCTTTTCTTGTGCGTTCGTTGCCGGCCGCCGAGGCTCGCACTGCGCATTTTCGCTATCCCATCCAGTTCCCCGACTATTTACCAGCCCAGGCCGGCAGTGGGCCGTCGCCGGATCGGCGGCGCCGGGCTTGACTTCCAGTCTGAAGCGGCGCCGCCGCCAGCCGAGCGTGCGCTCGGATCGTTCAGGTGCCCGCCACGGACCAGCTCAACCCATTCGGCCCCCGCGGCGCGGGCCACCTGGGCTCGTTCAATCACCGATGCCAGGGCGGCGCCAGGAACCGGGTTGCTTCGTCAAATGTGGCTTCGCGACGAAAATCAGCCGCCGGATCGTAGGCCGGATTATCGGGATCCGACTTGGCCCACCTGGGGTGCTGCCGGCCCCAGTAGGCGCCGTAGAACTGGTAGTTGCTGTCCACCCAACGGCTCAGGACCATGAGTTCCATTTCCGTTAGCATCCGGGAATGGTCATCCGTCGCGTTTTTCGGATGAGTTGGATCGGTCAGGATGTCGATCAACGTGCTCGCCGGGCAGCCGAGCGTTTTGGGCGGAAGGTAGGCCCCGTTGTAGTTGCCCCGGTCGCCCTGTTTGAAAGACGTGAACTCTGGAATGATGGGACCGGCGAGTTCCTTGCGAGCGAGCTGTTCATACGAGGTGTTGTAGAATTGCGTCGTTTCACCGGTGAGTTTCAAACCACCTTCCGGATCTTCCTGCCCGTGGCAGGAAACGCATTCGCGATCAAAGATCGGCTGGATGTCGGTCGGGTAATGGATAACCTGGCCGGCGCGGCCGTCGCCCCCGTTTTGAACCAAGTCGCAGGGTTGCGGTTGCGGCATACTAGGTGGTCGGGTTAGCGCTAAGGGAGTCGTGGAGCTCCGCAGAGGCGAGGTGCGGGTGGATTGTCCATGACATCCGGTACAGGAACGAACCTCCCCGGCCCCGTAGTGCACGTAGGTTCGTTCCCGCTGAATTTCTCGATAGTCTTCGTCCAAGGCTTGGAGAAAGATACTGCGATTGGCCGGCACCACGAAGTGAGCGGAGCCGTCTTCTTCCACCGGCACGACACCCCATTGCACGCGGGGCCACAGCGCGGCCTTCCAACTGGAACTGCTCAAGGAGGGTCCCCATCGTCTTCCCGTGGACCAGTAGCGGGGCAGCGCTTCATTGACTCGCAGCCACTTCACCTCACCGGGTTCAACCCCTTCCATTCCCTGGTAGATGTCGCTCAGCACACAAGCCGCCTGATCGCGGGCGGCCAGTTCCGGATCCCGGGTAGGCTTTAGAGAAGGTGGGACGGGCCGGGCCACCAGCGGCAACGGATGCCAGCAGGAAAGTTCCGGATCGGCGTGAACGAGCCGGTGCTTGCCCTCGGTATCGATCAGGTACAGCGCGTACGCGTCGGCGACCTCTTTGTAATGATCAGCCGGGTCTTCCTTGTAAGACACCAAAAACTCATGATCGTTAACGGGATAAGGGTGAGTGTACAGGTGCCCCTGCTTCCCTTCGCGATCGTGGACATACTCCCCTTTTTCCGTGAGAAAATGCCAGCCGGGCTCGGTGCGTCGTTCAACGAACACGTGCGGCGTGATATTGGTGACTGAATACTTTTCATCCCACTGGCGATAATCGGGTTGGTCGGGATCCGGCCCGCGGGCCCGAACCCCCTTGCCGAAATCGACGAGCATAATCGCGCCGAGACAACCGCCCTGAGGAAAGTGACACGTTCCGACACTGACAAAGGAATGCTCGCGGCCGGGAATGGCCTGGGGGTACATGTAAACGGTGGTCGTGTCGTCGGCCACCCCATACAGCTCTTGTGGCTGGGAGCCATCGGGGTTCATGGACCAAATCGTCTTGCCGACCCGAGCCCCTTTGTCGATATACTCCCAGCGATGGTACATCACACGGCCGTCATCCAAAACAACCGGACAGAATTCGCTGACCGGGCTACATGTCAGTTGCTTGACGCCCGTGCCGTCCGCGTTCATGCAATGGAGCCCCGGGGCGACCAGGTGGGCCGAGCCGCCGCACAGGACCGTGTGCTCGCACCGTGTCGAGGAGAATATGATTTTTCCGTCAGGCAGATAGCAGGGATGAATGTCATCGGTATGCCACGGCTTACCCCAGCGCGCCACCTTTTCCGCTTCATCCGCCGGAGGAAAAGAAACCTGGCGCAACCCCGTGCCGTCGACGTGCACCTCCCAAATCCGGAACCCCGATTGTGGATCCTGGCGGAAGTCGAAGAGGATTTTCCGGGCATCGAAGGAGCGGCTGATCTTGCCGATAAAGCCTTTCCCCCCCGGCAGATCGGCGGCCGTTACCACGGGCCGTTCCTCCTGGGTTCGCAGGTTGTAAATGTAGATGCCGTTGGCGGGCAGGAAACGATCCGCGCTGGTTCCGTTATTGATGTCCGTGTAATAGTGATCGGAGGAATAGGGCTTCCGCTTGACAAACACGATTTCTTCGAAATCGAGCGAATCGGAATCCACGCGGACCCGCGAGTTCCCCGCCTTCGAGCCCCGTCCCGCACCAATCTCGGCGGCGGTCACTCGATTCAGCGCGCCCACGCCGCTCCCTGGGACGATCCCCCTTGCGGAATCCAGCAAAACCAGCACCGCCACCAACCATAGTATACGCTTGACAATTCGCATTCGACTTTACCCCTACAATGATACCCGTCGCGGATGACTTTCTCCGCCGCCAGTCCGACCAACGGGAGGACGGCTTGCGTCGGGCAGCGTTCCACCCCGAAGAATCCAACCGCCTGAAATACACCCGTCGCGGATGACTTTCTCCGCCGCCAGTCCGACCAACGGGAGGACGGCTTGCGTCGGGCAGCGTTCCACCCCGAAGAATCCAACCGCCTGAAATACATTCTGGATTGACCGTGCTCGTTTCCGAAACCAGATCTGCTCGCGTGGACCATCACCGAGCGGACTTTCCGCCACTCGTGTCGTTTCAGTTAGCGGCGAATCGTTATGACTCGCCATGTCGAGGCCCGCGCGCCAGGGTCGCCCGAGCGCAACCCATGCTGGCAGATGTAAGTCTATCAAGCTGGCCGACCATCCGTCAAGAAAACCGGTCCGCGTCCGATTTTCGCGATGGTGGTTATTCAGAGTGCGCGCTGAATCCCCGAACCCTCGAGGGTGGCTCGTGCTTCGGTTCTCGTGCAAACTTTCACAACAGCGTAATATTCAACTGTTTACAGGCGTCCCGCTGTTCATCCGGCCAGACGCCGCAGGCGACTTCGCCCACGTGGGCGCAGCGCAGGCAAAACATGCACAGACGCGATTGTCCAATTCCACCTCCCATGGTCTGAGGCAACTCGCCACCGAGAAGTTTACGATGAAAGTCAAGCGTGACTCGTTCTTCTTGCCCGCGGATCTTGAGTTGTTCGCGCAAGGTCTTCGGAGAGACGCGAATTCCCATGGAGGACAATTCGAACGCCCGCTTCAGAACGGGATTCCAAACCAGGATGTCGCCGTTGAGCCCATTTCCGCCGGCGGAATTTGGCGTGATCCAGTCGTCGTAGTCGGGAGCGCGGCCGTCGTGCGGGTTCCCGTCGGCAAGATCGCCGCCGATCCCGATCACGAACACCGCCCCGTGCTCGGCACAGATTTTGTCCTCGCGTTCCTTGGAGGGGGCTTCGGGCCAACGGCTCCGCAAGTCCTCGGCCGTGACAAACGTAATCCGTTCCGGCAACACCGGCCGAATACTGGCGTACTGCGAGGCGAGATGAAATTCCGTCCGGCAGATGCAATCGTAAATCGCCTCCACGGCGTTGCGCAGGGTTGTCAAATCACGCTGATCGGATGAAATAATCTTCTCCCAATCCCACTGGTCGACATAGATTGAATGCAATTCGTCAATGGTCTCGTCGGGCCGGATCGCATTCATGTCCGTATACAGCCCTTCCCCTACTTCGAACTCATAGTCCTTCAACGCCACGCGTTTCCATTTGGCAAGCGACTGCACGATCTCCATGGGGGTGTTTCCGTTCTCCTTGACAGAGAAGCGAACCGGCTGTTCAACGCCATTGAGATCATCGTTAATCCCCGAGCCGCCGCGCACGAACAAGGGGGCGGTTACCCGGTAAAGTCCAAGAGCATCGGCAAGCTGTTTCTCGAAAAAATCCTTGATATCCTTGATGGCCTTCTCGCGACGACGGATATCCATGGTTGGTTCATATTGTTCCGGCAAGCGAAGCATGATGGATCTCCGTTCATTTGACAACCTTGAGTGGAATCAACCGTTCACGGGTAGCGAACGACGCAACGGCTAATAGCAACCGCTGGTAGACACTGATAATCGCTAACAGTTAAGCCCGGCATTGCAAAAAAACGCGACACCACTACGGATGCCACGCCGCTTGTCCCGTGGTCATTCACGTTCCCTGCCATGCAACACAGCCGCACGTGTAGCATGGAGCATAACCATCCACGGGGCAAGCCGGTGGCATTCCGAGACTCTCGGTGTCCGTCGTCAAGACATTAAAACGCGAAAACTCGCATCCCTGTTTTCAAACGGCGCCAAAGACGTTACAAAGATGGACTGTGCCGGGCTGGTTTCCTGGCTGTTACGGGGGGGTTGAGGAAGCACGCCGAGCGTGATCTTTCCACGTCGGGCTTACCGAACCCATGCTTTACACGATGACAAATGATATGCATCTGGCTCGCCGTTTCCGCTATGGATGGCCGGGGGGGATGCGCGATGATCGCCCGGGACATCTGTCGCGTTTGTCCGATAGCAGGATAACCTCCTCCAGCTGTTTTTCAAAGCCGAATGGCCAAAAGGACCGTGGCACCCTTGGCTGGACGGATGAACACAAGGCATTGTGATAGCGAGTGCCATCGCCACGGGCCCCGTGCCGATGCGGGAAAGTACCGAAGCGGCGAAGCGGCGTTATGGCGCGTAAAAGCGATAATAGAACCGTTCAGGTTTCCTCTCGCCCAGGGGGGGTTGGAGCGGGGACCGGTTTTGTGTCAAGCTGTAAAAAGCGATAACGAGACCATCCGGGTTTCCTCTCATCAGCGAGGTATTGAGGGGAGGCGTCAGGTTTTGTTGCCGATTGTAGAACTTTGACTGCCAAGAAGTTTGACTGCCAAGAAGCAAGAAGGAGCCCTTTCATGTCGAATCCAAGCAAATTCTTTGGGTGCGGTTGTTGTAGTATGAATCGCCGTGGTTTTTTGGCGGGCTGCGCGTCGTGCGTCGGGGCCATGACCATTCCGGTGACGGGAACCGCCGCCGTGGCCAGTGGTCGGAAGAAAAAGCGAGTTCGGGTGCTCTATGCGCTTCACGACGATGTCCAGCCCCGCCCGGACTGGCCCAACGTGGGATTTGACTTCAATCCGGTCATGGAACGGATGACCGGCGCGCTGCGCGACGGGTGTTCGGACATTGAGTTCATTGCCACGATGGCCAAAGGGCCTGAAGAGGCGGAAAACATTTTAAAGCAAGACGCGTCGAAAAACATCGACGGTTACATCGTCATGCAGATGAACTGCTGGAACCGCGTCGTGCAGACGATGGTCAAGTCGGGCAAGCCGGTCCTGTACGCCGACTTCTTGTACGCTGGCAGCGGCGGCTTCTTGGTCTACACGGCCGGTTTCCTGCGTCAAGACGCGCCCAACTTCGGCTTTGTCTCCTCCTCGCGATTCAGTGACGTCGTCAAAGCGGCTGGGTGTTTCTTGACGATCGAGAAAGCCGACGAATTTGGCGCGGCGGTTGCCGCGGTACGGACCGCTCGGACCAGGCAGCCGGGCAGCCAGTCCTGCCAGCCAGACGACCTGGAACTGGTCTCGCTCTCCGAATGGCGGGAGCGGATGAAGAAGTCAAAGATCCTCACCGTCGGTGGTGAAGGCTGGCGGGGCCCCAAACCCGTGATGGAGGAATTCGGGTGCCAGGTCGCGGAAATCCCCTTTGCCGAAGTGAATGAAGCCTGGGAGAAGGCGGACAAGGAGAAGTCCCGGGAAATCGCCGACATGTGGCAAAAACGGGCGTCCAAGATCGTGGACGTGTCGCGAGAAACACTGGAAAACTCCGCGGCCATGTACCTTGGCCAGAAAGCGGTGCTCGAGAAGCATGGCGCGGACGCGATTACGATCAACTGCTTGGGGGGCTTCTACGGCGGGCATATCCATGCCTATCCGTGTCTCGGGTTCCATGAGTTGTGCAATGAGGGGCTTGTCGGGGCCTGCGAATGCGATTTGGTCTCGACGGCCACCATGGTCGCCTTGAAAAACTTGACCGGCGGTCGTACCGGGTTCATCTCCGATCCGGTGCTCGACATCGCCAAACGGCAAATCATCTATGCCCACTGCGTGGCCCATAATCATGCCTTCGGCCCGGAAGGGAAGGAAAACCCGATCGAGATTCTGACGCACTCGGAAGATCGGCAAGGCGCCTCGGTCCGGTCCCTCCTGCCGACCGATTACATGACCACCACCCTGGAGCTGGCGGCCCACCGGAAGGAACTGCTTCTGCATCGAGGCAAATCCGTCGACAATATCCGGGAAGATCGGGCCTGCCGCACCAAGCTGGCCGTGGAACC
>JBNJEM010000105.1:0-15572 GCA_051745935.1 Planctomycetota bacterium | reverse complement strand
TTTTCGGTTTGATCGTTCATCGGCCATTGCCTCCCTACAGAGACAATCGCGATTTCCCGGCACACCCCCTCAAAATTTCGGAGAAAAAAATGCGCGGGGCGGTGTTTCGGGGTAGCGTATGGAGAATGGGCCCTGGGATTCTCGGACGCGCGGAGGGACACATCGGATCAATCGATCGGCATGAGCGTTCATCAGCGGGTTGGTCTGAGCGGCTGTATTTAGAGCCTTAGGGCGTAACACGCGCGCCCGGTGCGCGCATCGTTGACGTGAGCGACCAACGGGAGCGCACCATCCCTGTGCGAGCTCCCTATTTGGTTGGCGGCCCTGGCGCCTTAGGAATGAGGTTCTCGCGTGGTCGGTTCCAACACTTTCGTGTTCCGCTCCACCGACAACACGATGGTTCGCTCTTCCACGCCATCGCGACTGCGGGCAACGACCGGAAGCAATTGGCGGCGGTCCGGCATACTCAGTCGCGCGGTAAACGTCCCATCAGCTCGGAGCTGGACGGGTTCACCGGCGAGCGTCACTTGCGCGCCTGGCTTGGTGGTGCCATAGATAATTATTTCCGCGTCGACTTCCAGACTGAAATCCTTGTCGCGGCGCAGTATGGGATTGATTCGATCATTTGCGGTCTTCGCCCCTGGGGGCGGCCCCATGGGCCGTCGAAGTTGCTCTTCAAACATCTCCTGCAAATCACCACCGGCGGTGGATGGCTCGTAGCCGCCGCTGAGCGCGTAGATTCGCTCGTAATTCTCGGCGATGCCGGCCCAATTCTCATCGACCGCATCGATGCTGCCCGGACGGGGCGTGGTCACGACATTACTGCGTGAAATCGCGTAGAACCGACCGTTCTCAGCCAGATAACCCAGCTCAACACGATATCGCTTCGGCGAATCCTTGATGTCGATGTACCAATTCCTCACGCCGCCGTGCACCTGAATCTCGCGGACCAACCGCTCGCTCGTGCTGGTCGTGCCGCCCCTTTCCACCTCGATCAACCGCAAAACCGGCCTGCAGGTATGCCAATGCTCGGCCAACGCCGCTTCCGCTCGCCGCACGCTCTGCCGCGTCACGTCCCAGCAGGCCTGCAACCAATACGGGTCGCGCACCAACAGCACAATCCGATCTTTCCCCGGAACGGGGGTCGGTTTCGGCTTTTTCTTTTTCTTATGGCCGTTTTGCGCCGCCGCGGTGGACGCATACGATAGATCACGCTCCTGTTCCCGGCTTGCCTGCAATTGGCGGATCCTCCGGCTGGCTCCCCCACTCCTTTCCCGCGTCGTGTTCGAAGCGGTCTTGGAGCGGCCTTGTCCCCCCCGTCGTCCGGTTGAGACGCTTCGCGATTGGCCTCCAGCTTTTGACTTCGAAGCGCTCCCGGAGCCCGCCGCGCCCCCGGCGCGCCCCTTGCGCTTCGCTCCTGCTCGGTTGACCGACGCCGTGGAGCCAGACTTGCTGGCACACCGCCGCCGCTTACTACCGCCGCGATGTCGCCCATTGGAGGCCCCGGCCCCCTTTCTTCGGGACGCCTTGGCCACCGCCTTCACCAACTGCTCCTTTCGCATCGAATGGGCGCCGGAAACCCCCATGTCGCGAGCCATGGCAACAAGATCCTTGACAGTCTGAGATCGCAAATCAGCTACGGTGATCAATGGCCTCACCCTATTTTTTCGCTCGGGAACAACAGCAACAACTACGCCGTGTCGGTTGGGCCAGGAACCCTCCGTGGTTTGGCACACGCTCCCCCCCACTCTGCCCCGATTCGCGCGAAAGGCATGGACCGGCAATCTCGAGAACACGCTGTTTTGGCCCCCACCCCAGCAGGCCACTGCCCCCGTCCCCGACCTCCTCCACCAGCGGTGAACCGATGCAGACCCAGTCGACGCTCCTATACCCAACGGGACGGTACGCGTCTCACGGCAAATGCCGGTCATTCGCACAATTCCGAGTGTAACTACTATGCCTAAAATTTCAACTCATTCCACCCAATAGAGCGGTAGCAATTCTTGGATTCACAGCCGCAACCCACTATTCACAAACAACTTATAAAAACCGCCAATAAACGCGTCCACGTCACCCCGTATTGGGGTCCGAAAGGGTGCCCCCGTGTTAGCCCAGTTCACGCAGGGGGCAAAGAGGTGGGCCAGCCGGATACTGTTAGTTGGTCATTATGGTATCAGGGCGGGCATGTGCGGCGTGGCGTGACTTTCAAGCGGAACCCGCCGGATGCGGCAGGCACCTTTTGAGCGGACATTCTGCTGTTCTCCCTCCTTCCTTTTTGGAGATGCTCACATGGGCCCAAAGGCAGGGTCGCGCCCCCTCCAGGTGCCCAGCTCCATGAAGGCATTTGTGTTGCTGGAAGGTGCGGCTGCCTATCTCGGCTAGATCAGCAAGAGCAGGCTCTGCATCTCGGCCCCCTGTTCGCTTCATTGTGCCTCTTCCGGCAATCGGCTGACACTGGCGACAAGCCCTACTTGTGGGGACCAGACTCACGCGGTGGGGCAAGTATTACAAAACAATTACGAGACGGTTGCTGGTTTCCCGCCGGCTATCGTGTACCGTATCAGTGACTGAAGTTTGAAGTGTCACTTGGCTGGACGTGAAATCACGCTGGTAAGTCCGATTACACGCAAGGTTCGAGTACACGGGGCGGCAGGGCCACCAACCAAATCCGAGCTACCGCTCGACTCGTGTTAGCCCGCTCCCGTTGCTCGCTGGAATTGTGTGAAAGAATGCAGGCTTCTCGCCGTCAGTAGCACGGGGGGGATCTCGCCCAGGGGCGGATCCGCGTCCCTGTTGTCGGGTTTCGGGCCGGTGCGGGCGTGATTGTCGGGTCGTAGGAAAGCGGTCAGCGGTTACGGCCAAGGTGGATACGGAGGTGCACCACGGTCTCGAAAACCGAGACATGCCGTGGGGGCCGGCGGGAGCGAGCTTGATGGTTCAAGTTTTGAGCCCGTGAGCGTGCGAGGAAACGCATTTTTGGGACCTTTGCGGGAAAACAAGTCATGTTGAGCAGACCAGAGCCAATCATCATTCAAGGTGGGATGGGCGTGGGCGTTTCGGGCTGGCGTCTAGCCCAAGCCGTTGCCCAAACGGGACAGATGGGGGTGGTGTCAGGCACCGCGCTGGACGTGGTGTTAGCACGCCGCCTGCAATTGGGCGATCCCGAAGGACATTTGCGCCGAGCGATCGACGAATTCCCGTTGCCCGCGATGGCTGAGCGGGTGCTCCAAACGTATTTTATTGAAGGAGGCAAGCGGCCGGACGAGCCGTTTCGCCCGACCCCCATGCCGTCATTGCCCCTCTCCCCCGAGCACGAAGCGCTGATGGTGCTGGGCAACTTCGTGGAGGTATTTCTAGCCCGCGAGGGGCACGACGGGAGGGTCGGCATCAACTATTTGGAAAAGATCCAAACGCCGACCTTGCCCTCTCTGTTCGGGGCGATCCTAGCGGGGGTGGATTACGTCCTCATGGGGGCGGGCATCCCACGAGCGATCCCTGGGATCCTGGACCGATTGGCTGAAGGCTTGGCGGTCGAGTTGCCAGTGACGGTGGAGGGGGCCGCCTCTCAAGACCACTATCGAGTCCACTTTGACCCGGTCAAATTCTGCAATGGTCGGATTTTGCCGCGAGAGCGGCCCAAGTTTCTGGCGATTGTCTCGTCCCATACCCTAGCCACCATGTTGGCTCGGAAAGCAACCGGGCATGTGGATGGATTCATCGTGGAGGGGCCAACAGCCGGCGGACATAATGCCCCGCCTCGCGGATCGCTGTGTCTAAACGAGCAGGGAGAACCGATCTACGGGAGCCGAGATGCCGCGAATCTGAAGGCGATTGCGGCGTTGGGACGCCCCTTCTGGTTGGCCGGCTCGTATGGCACTCCCGACCGCGTTGCCGAGACCTTGGCCTCGGGAGCCACCGGCGTTCAAATCGGGACGGCGTTCGCCTATTGCAACGAGTCCGGGTTGCCTGCCAGCATTAGACGGCAGGTCATTAAGCTAAGTCGAGCCGGGCGTTTGGAGGTGAAGACGGATCCGGTTGCCTCCCCGACGGGCTTTCCGTTCAAGGTGGTCGAACTGCCGGGGTCCAACTCCGAAACGGCCACCTACGATCAGCGGAGCCGAGTATGTGATTTGGGGTATTTGCGTACGGCCTACAAGAAGGAGGACGGATCGATTGGATGGCGGTGTGGCGCGGAACCCGTCGAAGCGTTTCTTCGTAAAGGCGGCAAACGCGAAGAGACGGTCGGCCGGAAGTGCGTCTGCAATGCCCTGATGGCCAACATCGGCCTGGGACAGGTGCGTCGGGACCCCGAAAAGCCTCTGGTGACCAGCGGCGACGACGTGAAGGACATCTTCCAGTTAGTCCCCTCATCCACCGCGGCCAGCTATTCGGCCGAGGAGGTGGTGGCTTACCTGCTTTCAGCCGTGCAAAATGGAGCCGTGGCGGCTAGTTGAGGCCGGAAAAGGTCCCGGGGCGGTGGTATGGCCGTGGAGTCCGTGGATTAGACGGTTACGGGTGATATCTTGCGCGAAATCCGGCGCTGTTATGTTCTCCAATCACAGGGTGCTTGTCGTGTCAATGATTGACCCTCCAGCGTCGGCTTCCACGTTGGGACCCGCATGATTTCGAGAAAAACCAAGGCAGCCTGATTTCCACGTGATTTTCATGGTGCGAGGTCCACCCAATGCTTACGAATTCAGGGAGATTTCGAATCTTTCTTGTCCATTGGGGCGTCTAAGTCGGTGCAAGTCGAGCTCTGCTGCATGACGCTCTGTTTCAGGGGCCCTTCCTTGGGTTGTACACGTTCATCATTCACTAACTTCGCGCCAGCGGATTGCGATCCGGAGAACCCGGGAGTAGGGTGTACGATAGGAGGACTTGGATTCACAAAGGGATCATGGGATGTGTTTTCAGGGTCCTGCCGGATTTTCTGAAAGGAGAGTGACCGTGACGTCAGTTCGCCCGACGCTTTCACTGATCGTAGTTGCCGTTCTAGTCGCGGGTGTTTGCTGGCGGGGCGATGCGCAAGCGGCGGCCGAAAACAAGGAATTCGACCTCATCCCGGCATCGGCGTCACGCTACGCCGTTCTCATTGGCGTGGAGGAATACGAGGCGTGCAATGACCTGCAATACTGCTCGGAGGACATGGCGGCGCTGCGGGACTGTTTGATGCAAATCGGTTTCGATCAGCAGGACATCGTGATGCTGACCGGTAACGCGGATATTCAACCGACGCGGAAAAACATCTTGGAACAACTGGACACCCAGCTGAAGGCGGTGAACAAAGATGATTGGGTGGTGGTGGCTTTCAGCGGCCATGGCGCGAAGATCGATGGCAAAAGCTATTTTCTTCCGTCGGATGCGTCTTTGAAATCCCCAGAGAGCACGATGATCCCGGTCGAAGAACTGTACTGCAAATTGGAAAACTGTCCGGCGCGGTTGAAGCTCGTTCTCGTGGATGCCTGCAGCGATCATTTGGTGCCGGCTGAGTCGATGACATTGGCGGAACAGGACCAGTTGATCGACGGCTTTGCCAGGTCGCTTTCCGAGTCCGTGGTGCCCAAGGGCGTGGCCCTGCTGACCAGTTGCACCAGCGGCGAAAGATCGTGGTCGGATTCCGAATTCCAACACAGCGTGTTCATGCACTTTGTCTTGGAGGGTTTGAAAGGCCGCGCCGAGCAAGTTGAGAACGATACGAGGAGAGACTATTGGGTTTCGCTATTTGAGTTGTTCGAGTACGTGCGTTCAAAGACCAAGACCCATGTTCTCCGCACCCGCCGCGTGTCCCAATCCCCCTCCTATCAGACCAGTCTCAGTCTGCCCAACTTTCGGCTCACGCAAGTGCTTGACTTTGACTTGCCCACGGAGGTGACGAACTCGGTCGGGATGAAGCTGACGTTGATCCCGGCCGGGGAGTTCATGATGGGCAGGGCCCAATCATCTCAGGAAATCGTGCGCATGTTTGACCTGGACGAAGACCACGCAAAATACTTCAGTGACGAGTCTCCGCAACATCGAGTTCGGATCACCAAGCCGTTCTACCTGGGTGTGCACGAAGTCACCGAAGAGCAATGGAAAGCCGTGATGAATACCGAGCCGTGGAGTGGGTTGTCAAGGCCGGAACAGGAGGATGAAGCTGGAGAGGAGGGGGCGGAGGTGCCTGGTTACGCGGCCAGCCATATCAGTTGGAAGGAAGCAAGGAAATTTTGCGAGAAGTTAAGTAGCGAGGAGGGCGTAAAATACCGTTTGCCAACCGAAGCGGAATGGGAATACGCATGCCGGGCGGGAAGCACCGCCATGTATCACTTCGGCGATGATGTGTCAACCTTGGGGGACTACGCCTGGTATGAGCAGAACGCCTACGAGGCGGACGAGAAGTATTCACATCGGATCGGTCAAAAGGAACCGAACTCATTCGGCCTCCATGACATGCACGGCAATGTGTGGGAATGGTGCCAGGATTGGTACGGCGAGGATTACTACGCCACGTCCCCAGCAAACGATCCCATGGGCCCCGAAGATGGTTCGGCTCGAGTTCATCGCGGCGGAAGCTGGTACAATACCGCCAGGAGCTGCCGGTCGGCCAATCGCAGCCGGTACGCGCCCAGCCTCCGCAGCAATAGCCGGCTCGGGTTCCGAGTGGCACGCGATTTGCCAGGCCACTAACGGGCAAAGCTCCCGCTCCAAACACACTCCAGTTGGGCAACGTGTGTTGTTCTCAACCGCGAACCGTGCCAGTGGATACCGTCCACGTCGAAACGTCGATCGTAAACCATGCAACCGCGTGGTCGAGTCCCGACCCAGCGAATGATCGGTGACCCAATGATCGAAGGCAGGCGGGGGCAGCCGCGTGCCGCCCGAATGGACGAGGTCGGCAATGGGGTGATCGAGCCGGCGATCCATCTTAGTCCGTCGCAAGAAGCCATGAGAAAACCAGTCGGGTTTCCTTTCATCCAGGGACTGTTGGGAGCGGGAACCAAGTCTTGTCACGGGGTGAAAAACTCCGATTCCCCCTCGAATTGCATCAATTCAAAGACCGCGCCGTCCACCATGACGAAGACAACCTGGAGGTTGTCCATCGCCTGAAATGGTCCCAGCAACACCTGGCACCCTTCCATCTCGGTGGCGAGGTCGTCGACGGTGAACGCCATGTGCGGCATCGTGCGGACCGGTCCCGTGACCGGGCTGTCCGGTTCGAATCGCAAATACTCGATACGGTGCGGGTGGTCGGAGGGGTTGGTCACGTGCACTTTCGTTTCCGGCACGTAGATCTCTCCCTCCCGCCGCTCGTCCGTAATCACCCCCACGTGATGAAACCGTCTCATGGCTGACCCCTCATTTCAACTTGGGTATATTTCAGGCGGTTGGATTTTTCCGGGTGGAAAGCTGCCCGACGCAAGCCGTCCTCCCGTTGGTCGGACTCGCGGCGGAGAAAGTCATCCGAGACCGGTATAACGTTTTAGAGAACTGAAGTAAGGCTTTTCGCTACTAGCAACACGCCGCCAAACGGGAAAACGGGGCAAACAATGTAGCGAGAAACGCGACGCTCTCCGGGACAAGCCCGGGGCATCTCACCAAGGGCGGGCGAGCGCGGCAGCGTCGCGAGGAACCTGAATCTTTCCTGGCGTTAGCAGCAACCACTCCTCCAGCTTCTTGAATCCAATCGTTATTTCTTCGTCACTCGCTCCACCAACAAATCCTTGAACCCCTCCTGGTTTTTCCAAGCCGTGGCCACGTTCATCTTCTTGGCGTTTGGATCGATGCGCGTGTATCCGTCGTCGGTGACTCGGATCCCGAGTCGTTCCATGGTGACCAGCTCGCGATCAAAGGCCAGATACACGGCCACGGTATCGAACAGTGTACTGCTTTTCGTGCCGGAATGATCATGGCCGCGGGCCCGGGACCAGATACGATAGTTTTCGATGATGGCTTGGGCAACGGGACTCGAGGACTTGAGAACTTTTTGATATCGCTCGCCCGTCAACTGGATCAATCCACACGTATCGAGCGGTGTGATCGTCACGTCCCAGGGGGCCGAGAGCACTTTGCGACACGCCTCGGCATTCGCCCGCACGTTGTATTCGGCGGAGACGTCTTCACTGCCTCCATAGCCCAGGCGGACACTCCCGTGCATGCCCACGAAGCGAGCCCGTTTGGCGATACGTGGTTCCCGTCTCAACGCTTCGGCGATGTTGGGCAGCGGCCCGACGGCGACAATGGTCACCGGGCGCTCGGATGCCATGATCACATCGATGATGGCTTGAATCCCATCTTCGTGGACCTTGCCGGGATAGTCTTGCAAGCGGTAATCCTTGACCCATTTCGACTGATTGCCGCCCGCGTCACGATTCCGACCTCCGCCGATGCCAACCGGGACATCGGTTCGTCCCACGGTTTGAAGGAATTTGGCGATAAGCCTGGCGCGGTAGAGCGGTTTTCCTTGGTCCCCGACCACCAACTTCACATCGAGTTCGGGCGAGTTGAGGATCATGCCCAGCGCCCAGGTATCGTCGATGTCGTCGCCGATATCCGTGTCATAGATCACGGGAATTTTGGTTGAATCGTCTCGAGGTTCCCGGCCCTCGCCGGCCGCGGCAACCGTGGGCACCGGGCTCAAGCAGAGCCCGAGTGCGACGGCAATCAGAATGGACTTCATGGCAATAGCTTGTTGGAGTTTTCTCGATTTGATTTTCTTCACGACAACATCTCCCAGTAGTCCAGGTTATTCCGTTACTTCAGGTTGGTACTCGCCGCGTCACGGTCCCATCAACGAGGACGTGTCCGAATCCCACGCCAGCTCGTCCCGCGCGGTTCCCACAATCCGTCCCGAAACGACACCCAGAGGCGATTTCGGATGCGCGAAATTTCGGAACAGGTTCTCAACTGCAACGCCGTACCTTTACCACGGACTGACGCGAACATCAAGGCAACGTGGGGCCGCGCTTCGCCCCTTTGGGTTCACATTTGAGCTTCCCGACACGCTCCCTTTGGTCCTTTTGGTCCCTTGCGTCCCTTTTTCAACCCCGGCAAGGCGCAACAAATTGGTTCACAAGGACTTAGAGTTTTTCATCAGGCCAGGCCAGCCCGGGGCATCTCATGCAGCGCCGGTGATCGCCGTGATTGTCCGGAAGCCCCGCGCTATCCCATTTTCCTCAACATTTCACATTCCACGGCACACGTCTCATCGCTCGCCGTTCGCAGTTCACAGCTCATCACTCAAAAACGGGCTCGGCAGGGTTTGAAAACGTGAGCCTCATGGTAAAATCGGAGTGTTAGTGCTCGATCAGACTCGGCGCGCGCCGGAGGGGGAATTTCGAGCAAAAAACGGTGGGGTCTGAGTGAGTGCGCCTGCTTGCGAGTGTACCCCTTTTCTTCCGTTGGTCCGCGACCGCTGTGTGGCGGAGTGTGTTGATGTCTCAGGTACAATACGATGATGTCTCTTGGGAAAGGATGCTTGGGGCCGTGGAGAAGGTGCGGGAGCGGTTATTGCGGGCGGTATCTGCTTTGGAACAGGCGGGCATTCCTTACGCCGTTGCGGGAGGCAATGCCGTGGCGGCATGGGTTTCCCGAGTGGACGAAGCGGCAGTGCGAAACACGCGGGACGTGGACATGATCATTCAACGCCGTGATTTACCTCGCGTTGTCGCGGCTTTAGCCTCCGTAGGGTTCATTCACCGACATGTGGCTGGCGTTGATATGTTTCTTGACGGACCGAAGGCAAAAGCTAGAGACGCCGTGCATATTGTATTTGGAGGAGAAAAGGTACGTTCCGAATACCTACTCCCGGCGCCGGATGCAACGGAGTACGATCGCACCGCCCAGTTGCGCATCCTCGGATTGGAGGCCTTGGTGCGAATGAAGTTGACGTCCTTCCGAGACAAAGACCGAGTCCACCTGCGCGACCTCATTGATGTAGGGCTCATCGACAGAACCTGGACGGAACCGTTGCCCGGGGAGCTTGCAGCGCGACTAAAGCAACTCCTTGATGATCCCCATGGCTGAGCCTCGATGGAAAGATTAGCGCCCCGTGTCCTCACCTACGATAAGCCTCCGAGCGGTCAAAAAGGCAATTCCAACTCGAGATCCGACACACCTGATCATGCCGCTGGCTCATCCTTCTCCCGTGCCGCTCTCTTTCGGCCGCAATCGCCCGCAAGCAGTCCTTGGAACGATAAGTCCTCGTCCAGATCGGGCCAGCGCAGGCCAAAGGGGGAAATCTCGATGTGGTTGAGCTGCTCAGGCGTTCCTTCGCAGAGTCGATTACCGACGATTGGAAACCGAATTTCCACGTCACTCCGCATGGTCACGACGATTCGGCCATCTTGGTACGCCGCTGATTTAACCTGGTCAACCAAGGTGCTCATGCCATTTCTCCAAGATCAACCGTCGCCGCTTCTGGCCTCAGCAGCGGATTGAAGTATTCAAAATGTTTCATCAAGCCCTCTCCCAAACCGGTGAGTGCCCATGCGGTCCGCATGGGGCCGCACGCGTTGGACGGGCGGTCGCGTCCCGCCGATGCTCTCCAGAATGGCGGCGATTGCAAAGCCAACGACGAAGCCGCCGATATGCGACCACCAAGCCACCCCACCCGCGTGCATCCCGGAGGCCGTCGAGACGGTACCCTGCAGAAACTGGAACAGGAACCAGATACCGAGGAAGACTGGGGCCGGCAGCACGATGATTTGAATGAAAAAAAAGATTGGAAGAATCGACAACACCTTGGCCCGAGGATAGAGCAAAAAGTACGCGCCCATGACCCCTGCAATGGCGCCACTGGCGCCGATGGTCGGCACGACCGATGCCGCGTTGAACAACAGATGGGCCACGCTGGCGAAAACCCCGCAAAACAGGTAGAACAACAAATATCCCAGATGCCCGACGCGATCTTCCACGTTGTCGCCGAAGATGAACAGGAACCACATGTTCCCCAGAAAGTGCAACCAGCCGCCGTGGAGAAAGATACACGTCAAAAGCGTGACCCACGGAGACACCGGGGGCGGCGCCATCTCCACGGGCCGCACGAAACGACGCCCCAACCGGTCCTGAACCTGCACCTGCATCCGCACCGGCTGATCCGGCTCGAGGACACGGGCGGGAATCATCCCGAAACGTTCGATCAACCCGGCCCGACGATTCGACTCATCGGCCAGCTGCAACAAAAACACCAGCGTACAGATGCCGATGAGTGTGTAATTCACGATCGGCGTTGTTCGGGCCGGAATGTTGTCTCGTAGAGGGATCATGGTGCCAACTGCTGCGAACTGAGGTTACTCGGACGGCGGCGGTCTCCGCCGTGTTCAAATCGGCTAAAACCAAAACGGTTTTTGATGCGGGATGAGGAACCTCGCGGTTCGACCCCGCCGAGTGTCGCGTCATTGCGCTCACTGATTTAGACGACGCTCCGGCCGACCTGTCCTACTCGTTTTCGATTTCTTGTTGTCGTGCGCGCATTTTCTAACGCCCTAAGTCTCATGACGCTTGTTCCCGGACGCCCATCTCAGGGCCGTTAGGCTCTGCCGGCAGTGGGGCGCATACGGTCTCCGCTCGCGTTGGTTATACCGGTCGCGGATGACTTTGTCCGCCGCGAGTCCGACCAACGGGAGGACGGCTTGCGTCGGGTAGCTTTCCACCCGGAAAAATCCAACCGCCCGAAATATAACTCCACGGTCAACCCATCACCGTGAATACCAATATGGAGTTGATGGCGATGCGGCCACCGAACACACGTAACATACATGGGGCCCTATTCTTTTCCCGTCTTGCCCAGAGTGCGGAAAGTACTGGCATCTCGTAACGCGGCATTGGAGCGTCATTGTATCGATCGTTTCAGCCCTGTGCAGAGGTCCCGCGGGGAACGGCCGCGATCTCCGAAACCGTGCGGGCATGGTTCCGGGGGGCAGGGCCGGCTTGTTGACAACCACCATGGCCATCGAGTATATGTGGAGCATTAACAATTATCGGCTAAGAGGGTTCACGTTGAAGGTTTCGTGGCAAAACTGATTCCGGCTTTCATCACTCCTCGGCGGTTGGGAAACCTGACTGGTTTTGTTGGGGCTTTGTTGCTGTTCGTAACAAAACTTGGTTTCCGCTCCCAAAAGCCCCCGGGGGGGAAAGAAAACCTGACGGGTGTCGTTGCGGCTCTTAGTTCAATTTGGTGTCTCTCGTTTCAGTATGGCTGGTCGTACTATACCGGTCGCGGATGACTTTCTCCGCCGCGAGTCCGACCAACGGGAGGACGGCTTGCGTCGAGCAGCTTTCCACCGGAAAAATCCAACCGCCTGAAATATATTTCCAGGGCCAGCTGCGTGAAGCAAATCCAATGCAGGCCATGAAATACCACCGGGGCGGGAACACATCTTCAAGGTAGCATGTTGGGCAGCAATGGAAATGCATGTTCTAATCGAAGAACACGTGGGTAGGAAACGAACGGTTGATGTAGAGCGGCGCGGCGTGTCGGACGACCGGTACCGGGAAGTCGACAGACACTTCGCTCAGGTACAGTCCTGGCATGAAGAGTTGGAAAGATTGGACCTTGACCGTGGGAGGCATTTCCCGGCCGCGACGGAGGAAGACCACGCGCCAGACCAGCCTTGCTGTTCTCTGAGCCAAACTTCGCGGCAGGGGAACGACGTCGTTTTGAATCATCACGATTCCCACGTTCGCGGTTTGAAGCACCAACTTGAAATTGAACGCGAACAACGCGCACGACTGTTCCAGGAGTGGGCCAGGGAGAAGGAAGAACGCCTGGCGCTGCAGCACTACATGGAAGGTCGTGAAGAGATGCTGGTCTTTGTTCAGCAAACTCTCGAGAAGGAGCGTGGGGAGCTGAAACAACTGCGGGCTGCGCTGGAAAAGAAGGAAGAGACACTAGACCTGCGGCGCGGGCAGTGGGATCGGCAAATTGCCGAGCGTGAGCGAACACTGGCTGATCGAGAAAAGACCCTGGACAGTAGACAGCGGACGCTGGATTTGCTCCGCTGCCAACTCCAGGAAAAAGCGACCGTGCTTGAGGAAGAATCGCGGCGTCCACGGATAGCCGACGCTCCGCTTCGTGAACAACCAGTGGCACGCGAAGTGGAATGCGTCCAGAAGACCGTGCAAAACGAGGAGCCAGTATGCAGCCACCAGCCCGTTGAATCCAAGACACCGGAGAAGGCGTCCCCAAACGCCCACGTGTCTCAATTAGAAACCAAAACCGAACTCAAAGAGGACTTGGAACGTAGCCCACCCCCTGAACTAGAAAGTGCCCCTGACACCGCATGTTTCGAAGAGTTTTCCATGAAGCACTTGAGTGATGACATGGAGGACTCCAAGACGCTGGTTGACCGGCTGGTCACGTTCCACTTGGCCAAGAAAAAGAAATGGTACCAGTTTTGGCGTTGACCCCCTCGGACTCGCCTGCCGTTGATCGGGAGCGGAAAAAACAGAGGAAACGACCCGACGTGATTCGGCAACGATCGTTCATGGGCACGAAGCATGGAGTGTCCAAGGGCGAAGCAAGTCTGAATGACGAATGCGTCAATGACGCACGGGGGGCCGCCCGCGCGCCGAGTGTTGCAAAAGTGCCCTCGCTGACCAAAAAGAAGGGCCCCAAAACGTGGGGCCGCGATATATGGGGTGTCTGGCCCCAGGGATAAGACCACGTGAGCTCGTTGTGTCTTGGCCCCAGGAACGGAAATGTGCTCGAAGGAACGAACCACGCTATTGGGCTCGCCACGCCGTGCAACAAAACCCCGGAGCCGCATGTGATCGCTCCCCCCGAACTTCACACGCCTACATATTGAAAATCAATATCATTAAGCGAGAACAATATGCCCTGAGGGAACTTTATTCGCACACCGCCGCGCGGTATGTTGAACATTGTCCGACCTCCGTGTTCCGCTATGGATATGCTCCGCTGTGGGAGCAAATATACCGGTCGCGGATGACTTTGTCCGCCGCGAGTCCGACCAACGGGAGGACGGGTTGCGTCGGGCAGCTTTCCACCCGGAAGAATCCAACCGCCTGAAATACAACAAACACGCCTGCCCGCTTTTTTTGGGCGAGCGGCTGTCAATGCCGACATCCAGGCAGAAAATCCGTGTGGGGGATGTCAAGACGATCGGAGACAACAGTGGCCGAGAGTATATGAACGAATCTCGGTGATCAGGCTTGAGTAGTTTCGGTTAACAGGTGACTTCGTTTCAGAATGGGAGAATGAGTAATGACAATGCAAAGAATGAATCAGTGGTGGATTTGGTGTTCAGCCCTGTTGATGACCACGGTGTTGGCTGTCGGATGCGCTCCGGAACAAGAAGAAGAACCGGGGGACACCACCATCGACACAACGCGGGACTTCGAGGATCGGGACGAACTCGATCAAGAGGACATGGACGTAACCCCGGAGAAGGACGTAACCCCGGAGGAGGATGAGCTCGACTTCGGTAAGCCAACGAGTGAAGAGCCAATTGAGGAAGTACCAGCTCCGGAGGAACCGACCTTGGAAGAGCCTCCCAAGGACGAGCCTGAACCGACCAAGGAAGAGCCCAAAGCGGACGAGGAGCCCAAGGACCAGCTTTTACAACCGGCCGAGGACGAGCCCAAAGCGGACGAGGAGCCCAAGGACCAACCCGAAGAGCCGGCCAAGGACCAGCCTGAAGAACCGGCCGAGGACCAGCCCGAAGAGCCGGCCGAGGACGAGCCCGAAGAGCCGGCCGAGGACGAGCCCAAAGCGGACGAGGAGCCCAAGGACCAGCCCGAAGAGCCGGCCAAGGACCAGCCTGAAGAGCCGGCCGAGGACGAGCCTAAAGCGGACGAGGATCCTGAAGACGAGCCTGAAACGGACGAGGATCCTGAAGACGAGCCTGAAACGGACGAGGATCCTGAGGACGAGCCTGAAACGGACGAGGATCCTGAGGACGAATCGGGCCCCGAAAAGTCGGCTAAGAAAGAGTCGGATAACTAGCGGAGGCATGACTGGCCGAAAGACTTTGGCCAGCATGGGTTCGCCACGAGGGGCCGATCTCTCCATCAACCCAAATGCCGCTCGTCAGGCCCCCAGGACCTGATGGGCGGTTGCGCGGATGTCAAAGCGGCGGGCGGTGGTGGCCGCGTGAGCTGGGCCGAGGGTTGGGTCGCCCCGTGGAGGGCCAAACGCCGGCCAATGAAGGCCAGCTGTGTAGCTGGCCAGTTGCGTCGTGCCGGACAAAAGCCCAGTGGGGCTAACACCCGCTATTACAACAACCCTTCGCGTCCGTCGGTCCAACGAGCGTGGCGTTGTCCAAGGAACGGCTCAGAAATAACTTCGGCATTTTTCGGAGGGTGGCACTGGCTGAGCGAGCGGCAAGACGCGTTCCCTCTCCAGAAAACGCGGATCGCGAGCGGAGCCAGTGTTCCGGACGATTCGGAGGCACGTGCAAGTGCGCAAGTTATTCTTGACTCAAAGTGCAAACGCGTGCGGCTCTTTGAGCGGCCTAGACCCTAACGTTGCAAAAAGTATACGTAGGACGGGTCTCCAGGCCCGTCTTTTCAAGTACGAAATCGTACTTGATCTGGTGTCCGCGGATCTCACGAAATGTGAGATCTTCAAACAA
>JBNJEM010000104.1:0-15612 GCA_051745935.1 Planctomycetota bacterium | reverse complement strand
GAGTCCGACCAACGGGAGGACGGCTTGCGTCGGGCAGCTTTCCACCCGGAAAAATCCAACCGCCTGAAATATATCGTTCCAAGGTGGCCTCGAAGCGATCCAGGCAAGGGATCTTCGAGCTGGGCCCGGTGCGAGCCAACCGTTTTTCCAGCTGATAACACGCCCACGGTCCGCTTCCAAAACTCTTGTCGTGGCGGGAAACCCGGCGGTGTTGTCACGGCTCTTTGGTCAGTGTCGCACGGGTCGGAGGTGGAACTTGCCGCGAAACGGGCGTCGCAATCGTAGCTTTCATTGGGGGCGGAGTGAGTGGACTGAGTGAGCGGTGCCGCGGGGCATCCAAAGGAGAAATCGAACACCATGAAATACGCGATTATCATACCGGACGGATGCGCCGACGAACCGCGGGAGGCCTTGGGAGGCAAAACGCCGTTGCAAGCGGCCCGCGTACCGGCCATGGACGCGATTGCATCCAGCGGCATGGTGGCTCGTGCCTACAACGTGCCCGCTCATTTCACGCCCGGCTCCGATGTGGCCACGATGAGCTTATTGGGGTACAACCCAAATGAGAATTATTCGGGGCGAGCCCCCCTGGAAGCCGCGGCTCAAGGGCTCGAATTAAAGGAAACGGACTGGGCCATCCGCTGCAATCTGGTCACGATTCAGGACCAGATCATGCAAGATTTCACCGCCGGTCATATTTCCACGCAGGAAGGGAAACAGCTGCTCCAGGCGATCCAGCAAGAACTCGGCGATGGTCCCTGGGCATTTCATGCAGGGGTGAGTTACCGGAACCTGTTGCTCTATCGCGACACGGGGACGGCGGCGCCGTTCACGGCGGAGACCCGCGCGACGCCCCCGCACGATTTGACCGGTCGAAGCGTGGCCGATGACTTTCCCAGAGGGCCGGGAAGCGATTTATTGTGTGATGTCATGGACCGTTCGGTTGCTGTTTTTGCCCGCCACCCGGTCAACGCGGCGCGCCGGGAAGCGGGACGGCCACCGGCCACCAACGTTTGGCTGTGGGGGATCGGAAAACGTCCTTCGTTTCAATCGTTCGCGGCGGCCCACGGCAAGCAGGGGGCCATGATCACGGCTGTCGATCTGCTTCGCGGGCTGGCCGCGTTGATCGGCTGGCGCCGGATCGAAGTACCGGGAGCAACCGGCTACACCGACACGGATTATGCCGCGAAGGGGCGTTATGCCATTGATGCATTGACGGAAAACGACCTGGTGTGCGTGCACATTGAAGCGACGGACGAAGCCTCTCACGAGGGGGACACCCGGGCCAAAGTCCGGGCATTGGAGGAAATCGACCGGCACGTGGTCGCGCCGCTGCACGAAGCGCTTCGACAACGGGGCCAATACCGCATTCTCGTATCCCCGGACCATCCCACGCCCCTTCGCACCAAGACCCATAGTCACGGCGCCGTGCCGTTGGCGATCTCGGGCACCGGCATTCAAAAGGACGGAAGCGGCACTTATGATGAACCGACTGCCGCCGCCGCGTCCCGATGCTTTGAAGAAGGTTGGCGAGTGATGGCATTCTTCCTGGGCGAATAGAAGAGGAACCGACCCGGCACGCGTGATGGCGAAACACGCGTGATGGCAAAACACGGCGCGGCGTGCTGCCGCAACTCTTCCCCACTTACCGTAGACCGCGAATGGTTACCATAGACCGCGAATGGCCAAGATGTTACTCCTTTTCCAGTAGGTACGAACATGACCCTGATTGTTCAGAAGTTCGGTGGCACCAGCGTGGCGGACCCCCAGATGATTTCAGCGGCGGCTCGCAAGGCGATTCGCGCCCAGCGGGAAGGCAAACGCATTGTAATGGTCGTCAGCGCCATGGGCAAAAACACCGACATGCTGGTCGACCTGGCCCGGCAAGTAAACCCGCGACCGGCGGATCGGGAAATGGACATGTTGCTCTCCACGGGCGAACAGGTCAGTGTCGCGCTGATGGCAATGGCCATTCACGCGTTGGGTTACAAAGCGGTTAGCCTCACCGGGGCCCAAATCGGAATCATGACGGACAACGCGCATACGAAGGCCCGCATTCGTTCAATTTCCACCGATCGCATCGAGGAGCTGTTGGACGACGGCAACATCGTGATCGCCGCTGGTTTTCAGGGGATCGATAGAGACCACAACATCACCACGCTGGGCCGCGGGGGGAGCGACACCACGGCGGTCGCCCTGGCCGCCGTGTTGAACGCCGACCAGTGCGAAATCTATACCGATGTCGATGGCGTGTACACCACGGATCCGCGGGTCCTCCCGGAGGCTCGTCGAGTCGACCGGATCAGCTACGACGAGATGCTGGAACTCGCGAGTCTCGGCGCCGGGGTCATGCACAATCGATCCATCGAGTTCGCCAAGAAGTTCCACGTGCCAATTCATGTCCGCAGCAGTCTCAGTGACATTACCGGAACGATGATCATGGCGGACCCTGAGTTTCCGGACCAAGCGGTATGTGGCGCCGCCATGACACCCAGTGAGGCCCGCATCACCATAGTCGGGGTGCCCGATGTTCCGGGAACCAGCCTCGAAATCTTCGCCCGGCTCGCCGATCACAAAGTGAATGTCGACATGATCGTGCAGAACGTGGGGGCAGAGGGGAAATCCGACATCTCCTTTTCGGTGCCGAGCAACGAACTCGAGCTGGCCTTGCAGGTACTTGAGGAAGCGGCCCAGCTCGTGGAAGCCACCGAGGTCAATCACGACGATAACGTGGCCAAGGTGTCCGTGGTCGGCATGGGGATGTCCAAACAGACCGGGGTGGCCAACCGCATGTTCGCGGCTCTCTCCGCCGAAAACATCAACATCCAAATGATCACGACCAGCGAAATCAAGATCTCGGCCCTGGTCGACCGGGAGTCGGCGCGGCAAGGGTTGCGAGCCGTCCATCAAGCGTTTGCCCTGGAGCAAGAACCGGCGAGGCGGCGGCAAGAAGCGGCCACGCAAACGTCTTCGCATCCGGTCTCCAGCCGCTCCGACGCGGTCAACATCGTCGAGCATTTGCAGGGTATCGACATGGAGGAACTCGTGCTGGACGATATTGGCCTGGATGACACCCAGGCCCTTGTCACCATCGTCGGCGTGCCCAACCGGCCGGGCGTGGCGGCTCAAGTCTTCCAAAGCGTGGCTGACGCGGGTGTCTTCGTCGACATGATTGTCCAGAGCCACAAAGGATACAAGGGACAAATCAGCGTCAGTTTCACGATGCCGGCCCACCAGCTGTCCCAGTCGCTGGAGGTGGCCCGAAAACTGGCCTCGCAACTCGATTGCACAACCGTCACCCATCGGCCCAGCGTCGCCAAACTGTCCGTTTCGGGGATCGGATTGCGCAGCCACACCAGCGTGGCAATCCGCATGTTCCGCGCGTTGGCGGACGCCAAAATCAATATAGACATGATTAGCACAAGCGAAGTGCGGGTCAACGTGGTGGTCGACGGCCAGCATGGACACACGGGCCTGGAAAAACTGCAAACGGCGTTCGCCAACGTGTTGCGATAGGCGTGCCGAAACGTGTCGCGATCGGGGCCCCCGTGATGAAAAACATCGCCGATTCCGCGTGCCGCGCCGCGATTCGACAAACGTGAAGCGACTTTAGGTCCCGCGTTAAAAAGCCCGTCGGTGAAAACAAACATAATGGTTTCGCCAGCGCGTTCAACGGCCCGTGGCAATACCTTGCTTTCGCTTTCAAAACTCCTTGGATGGCGGGAAATCCGGCACGTCTTCCCATGACTTCCAAGCCTATTCCTCCAACACGTCGTTCAACACCTGCTCGGCCACGTAAATGGGCAACGGTGGATCACAGGTAACCGCGACCGCGATGGCATCCGAGGGGCGGGAGTCAATCTCCAACATCTCACCGTCGCGAATCACGCGTAGTTTCGCGAAGTACGTGTGATCTCGCAGATCATTGATCACCACGCTATCCAACTCCGCGCCGAGCGATTCCACGACTTGCACGAGCAAATCATGCGTGAGCGGGCGTGGAGTTCGCTTGCCTCGCACCCGGCGATCAATGCTCGTCGCTTCAAAGATGCCAATGAGTATCGGGAACTGCCGCTCCCCGTCCACCTCCTGCAAGTAGATCACCTGTTGTTCATTGATTTCGCTGATAATGATGCGCGATAGCTGCATTTGGACCGGCATGACGGACCTCACTTCTGGAACAATAACTGCTGCCCTCTTCGGCTCGGCTTCCGGACATGATAGGGGAAAACCTGACAGGAATGTTACGCAGGGGCAGATTTGCTATTCATCCTATACCGCAACTCAATGGGAATTAGTGGAAGAACTTCCACCGGCTGTTCACGCCCACGAACCACGGTCCGCGCACTCGAAGGCGAGCATTGAAACTCTTGGAGTCCAGCCAACCCCAGCGTAACCCCATTCATTATACGACTCGAGGCGGACTCTCTGCCAGTACGCCACATTGTGTTGGGGCACGGGGGTTGCGTGATCACGAGGAGGTGTCGGCGGTTCCATCCAGCGCCTCGAGGCTGCTGGTGACGGAATCCAGTTGTTCCTTCAATTGCGCGAGCGCGTCACGTTCTCGCCGCACCACGTCCGCCGGCGCTCGACCAACGAAATTCTGGTTCGCCAGTTTCTTTTCCTTGCCGGCGATGAGTCCATTCAATCGTTCGTGCTGTTTTTTCAGCCGCGCTTTTTCCGCTTCGACATCAATGAGCCCCGCCAAGTCGACCAGGACTTTCAGGTT
The DNA here is from genome assembly GCA_051745935.1 of Planctomycetota bacterium. Classification (GTDB taxonomy): domain Bacteria; phylum Planctomycetota; class Planctomycetia; order Pirellulales; family Pirellulaceae; genus JBNJEM01. Next base: position 10,883 of record JBNJEM010000104.1, on the reverse strand, counting down.
GTCGAGTTGCACGGCGGCGTGTGTCCGTGGGGGGCGCGCGTCACTGCCCATCGTGGATACCTCGGCATTGGCCAAGGCCAGAAAGTGAGCGTGGAGTGGCGCCAGCAATTCCGCGATCCGCCCATCGCACTGGACACTAAACGATATCTTCTTGCGAGGCGCGATATTCTGACGGCTCCGGATTTCGCGCAGGGCCGAGAGCGTGGCGTGGAATAACCTGAACTGATCTTCGATCGTCGCGTCCAGCCGTTCGGGATGCGGTTGGGGCCAGGAGGCGACAATCAGATCCGGCGCCGCGGCCGCGGGCGTCGGGAAGCCTCGTTCGGGGGCGATGGTGCCCAACAGTCGCCAGATCTCCTCGGTAACGAACGGTATCATCGGGTGAAGCAGGCGCAGGATGACGTCCAACGCGTAGGCCGTCACGCGACGAGCCACGGCCCGGTGTTCGGGGTCCTGAAGCCGGCCTTTGACCATCTCGATATAGGAACTACAGAATTCGTCCCAGCAGAAGTTATACAGGGTCCACGCGGCTTCGGAATAATGGAACCCTTCCAACGCATCGGTGACTTGTTGGGTAACCGTGGCCAGCCGGCTAAGGATCCAGCGATCCTCAAAAGCCAGCTCCGCTGGATCAACTGGACCGGGCTCATGGTTCTCCAGATTCAGCAGCACGAACCGCGAAGCGTTCCAGAGTTTATTGCAGAAATTGCGAGCGGCTTCAAAACGCTCGCTCACCACCAGCCCCCGGGGCAACCGCGCGTCTTCCGGTTGCTGAGCCCACTGCGTCTTGAAGGGTTTGCCACACTTATCGCACTCGATTCTCGGCCGTTCCCGATTCTTCTTGGTTTGGTCGAGCAGCTGCTGGCAGTGCGGGCACTCGAACTGGACCGGCATCCGCACATCCTGGGTTTCGGTGGCAAGTTGCGCCAAGCCGAACCGAAGCGAGTCGGGACCGAATTTATCGATGACGTCGACCGGGTCCACGCCGTTTCCTTTCGATTTGGACATGGTCTCGCCATATCCATCCAGGATCTTGGTGTGGATATAGACCTGGCGGAACGGCACTTCGCCGAGATTATTCAAGCCGGCCAAGACCATGCGGGCGACCCATAACGTGATGATGTCGCGGCTGGTAATCAGAACACTCGTCGGATAGAAGTAATCGAGCGCCGGCGTCGAATCAGGCCAACCGAGCGTGGAATGGGGCCACAGCGCCGAGCTGAACCAGGTGTCGAGCACATCGTCTTCCCGAGCAAAGCCGTCCTTTTCGAATCGCCCGGCCAACGCCTCGTCATCGTCTCGCAGACAAAGATGAAGCTTGTTGCCGCGGCCCTGATCATCGGGGCCGGAGTAGGCCGCGTCCTCTTGATCCAGCTGCAGGGCCACCCGTCCCGCCCGCACGTCGGGATCCTTCTCCAGCTGCTTCACGTACTGATCGAGCGCCTCCTGATCCTCAAAGGTCCGTGACCAAATCGGTATGCGGTGTCCCCACCACAACTGGCGGCTAACCGGCCAATCCCGCTTTTCGGACAGCCAATCGAGATAGCCTTTGGCGTACCGCGGAGGCGTAATTGCCACGCGTCCGTCACGCACGGCATTCATCGCCATTTCCGCCAACGTGTCCATTTTCACGAACCATTGATCGGCCAGATAAGGTTCGATCGGCGTTTTGCTCCGGTCCGAATGCGCGAGATCGATTTCTCGGTCCTCGACGTCAATCAGAAGCCCCGCTTTTTCCAGGTCGGCCACGACGTTTCGCCGCGATTCCTCCACCGTCTGCCCCTCGTAGGGACCACCGTTGGCATTGAGCGTGCCGTCCGGGTTGAGGATATTGATGATGGCAAGGTTGCACCGCCGGCCGACATCATAATCGTTGGCGTCATGAGCCGGTGTTATTTTCACGCAGCCGCTGCCCATCTCGGGTTTTGCCCAAGGGTCCGCCACCAATGGAATTTCCCGCTCAAGCAATGGCAGCCGAACTTTCCGTCCGTCCCGGGCCATGTCACGCAACTGCTCCAATCGTGGCAGCATCTCGCGCTGTCGCCGACGGATCTCGTCCAGTTGGGCGGACACCGCCTCTTTGTCCCGGGCCGGAACCTCCGCCAGTTTCCGTTCCAGATCCGTTTGAGCGTTGGCCAGCACCTGGGCGGGATCGGGATGAACCGCCACGCCCGTGTCCCCCAGCATGGTTTCGGGGCGGGTCGTCGCGATGGTCACGTGTTTTGGTTCGCCCGGGCGAGGGTCGATAATGGGGTAATGAATGTGCCAGAAGTGCCCTTTTACCGGTTCGTGAAAGACCTCATCGTCACTGACCGCCGTTTGCAGGAACGTGTCCCAGTTCACCAACCGCTTGCCGCGATAGATCCACCGCTTGTGGAAAAGGTCGAAAAAGGTGCGTTGCACGGCCCGGGCGCACGTTTCGTCCAGCGTGAAACGCAGGCGGTCCCAGTCACAACTGCATCCCATTGACTTGAGCTGCTCGATGATCCGCCTTTCATAGGCGTCTTTCCAGGTCCAAATCCGCTGAACCAGCGCCTCCCGTCCCAGGTCGTGCCGCGTCTTGCCCTCCTCTTCTTTCAGCCGCTTTTCCACGACCGCTTGCGTGGCGATGCCGGCATGATCCGTGCCGGGCATCCAGAGCGTGTTAAAACCCTGCATCCGCCGCATCCGGATCAGAATATCCTGCAACGTGTTGTTCAAGGCGTGTCCCAAATGAAGCGCGCCGGTCACGTTGGGCGGTGGGATCACGATCGTGTAAGGTTCCCGGCTGGCATCGGGCTCGGCATGAAAATGCCCGGCCTTTTCCCACCGCGCATAAATCCGGTGTTGAGCCGTTGCGTGATCGAAACGATTGGGAAGCGTGTCGGCGGAAAATGCAGCGGACATGGTCAGGTCGCCCTTTCCTCTCCTCTTCGAATGTCGTTCAATGTCCTGGAACGTGGCGTTCGCCCAGGTGGTGTAATGAGGGAAGCAAAACTCAGGCCCATCGAGCCCCGCGACGAGGGGCGGTCCTTGAGGAAGCCGTTGCTCCATGCTTATATTTCAGGCGGTTGGATTTTTCCGGGTGGAAAGCTGCCCCGCGCAAGCCGTCCTCCCGTTGGTCGGACTCGCGGCGGAGAAAGTCATCCGCGACCGGTATATTCACGTGTTTCCTCGGCATTGGCCAGTGCGTGGAGATTGACGGCTGTTTCGGATTCCAGCTCTTCCCTGTGCAGTTTGTACTCGAAGGCGTCGGCCAATGCCATCCAACTGGCCTCGATAATGTTCTCGCTGACCCCCACGGTCCCCCACACTTGGTGGGAGTCCGCGCTTTCAATCACGACTCGAATGCGAGCCGCCGTTCCGGCTTCGGAGTTGACCACGCGGACCCGGTAATCAACCAATCGCATATCATTGAGCGTGGGGTAGGAGCCATTGAGGGCTTTGCGCAGCGCGGCGTCCAGGGCGTTGACCGGGCCATCCCCTTCAGCCACTTCGTGACGGATGGCCTCGCCGATGCGCAGCTTTACAGTCGCCTCGGTAACGATGTCCGCCCCGGCGTCCGCGCTGACCTCCACGTGGTACTTGAGGCGTTGGAAATGGGGATCGAATTCGCCGGCGCATTTTTTTACCAGCAAATCGAACGTAGCCCCCGCCGCTTCGAACTGATAACCTTCATGCTCCATTCTCACGACCTTCGCCAGAATCCTTTCCATCAGTTCGCGGTCATGCTGGATGTCGTGCCGCGTGGTTAAAGCCACCACGTTGGACAGGCCCGATAACTCGCTCACCAGTATCCGCCGCTCATTGCCCACCGATTCGGGCGCGATGTGTTCATAGCTGCATGCCGCTCGCCCCACGGCGTGCACGTGCATTCCGCCTTTGTGCGCGAACGCGCTGGGCCCCACGAATGGCTGCTCATTGCGGAAATTCATGTTCGCCACTTCGTAGACGTAGCGGGATAGCTCGGTCAAGCGGTCCAGATGGTGGCCGCCCAACACGCGATATCCTTTCTTCTTCAAGGCGAGATTGGAGATTACCGAAATCAAATCGGCATTGCCACACCGTTCACCAAATCCGTTGATCGTTCCCTGCACGTGTTCGGCCCCCGCGTCGACAGCCGCCAGCGAATTCGCCACCGCCAAATCACAATCATTGTGGCAGTGTATTCCCACCTGGACCCCAAATTCCCGCACTGCTTCCACGGCCCGGCGCGTCAGGTCGCCGACCTCTTCCGGCATGGCCCCTCCATTGGTATCGCAGAGGACGATCAGGTGGGCACCCGCCGCCGCCGCCGCGCGAATGGTCCGAGCCGTGTAGTCCGGATCCCATTTCCATCCGTCAAAGAAATGTTCCGCGTCGAACACCACGTCCCGCCCGCGCGCCACGAGATAGCCCACCGAGTCGCTGATCATGGCCAGATTCTCGTCCGCCGAAACCCGGAGAACCTCGGTGGCGTGAAAGCCGGAGGCTTTCCCCACAATGGTGCAGACGGCGGCCCCCGAATCGACGAGCGCCTTCATGCCAGGGTCGTCGTTCGGCTCGATGTCCCGCCGTCGCGTCATCCCAAATGCACACACCTTCGCCTGTTTCAGCTGGAGTTCCCGGACCCGCCGAAAGTACTCAATATCCTTGTCGTTGGAGAGTGGATAGCCGCCTTCGATGTAGTCAATCCCCATTTGGTCAAGGCGCGCGGTGATTTGAAGCTTGTCGAACAAGGACAGACTCACCCCTTCGCCCTGCGTCCCATCCCGCAACGTCGTGTCGTAGATTTGAATCGTTCGCATGGCACTACCCGAGGCTCCGCGTTCAGCGGCAGTCCGCAAAACGAATGGCCTCGATCCCGGTCATGAATAATCGATTACGCCGGCGGTCGACCGGCCACGAAAAAACCCTGAAACCCGCCGTGGGCCCCAGGGTTGCAGCATGTTTACTCTCAATGGCTTCCCCTCAGGCCCACTCCACGCCTCCAATAATGACCGTCATGCCAACGATCCCGCCAAGCGTGGCACGGATCAGTGGGTGAGGGGCTGGTGTACACATCGGGGGAAGATTTCCTGGGAGCCCGTCCCGAAACGGAACCGCGAGCCACCCGGACGCACGATAGCCCTCCGAAGCCATCAAGGGGGGACGACGGCCCCGGGGGCCATCGTACGATCTTTCGGGACACGTTCTTGGATTATGAACACCGCCGTGGAACAACCGTGAATCTATTCGGTCAACGGCCAGGAAGCCTGCGGCGACGACCGTTCGTACCGGAGCGGGCACGGCACGCCACTTCCGACGGCCACGAGCATAAAGATCTTAACGATAGGGGGTGCCGCCAGTCCTGTCAACGGCCATTTTCTAGCGTCGACGCCGGTTAATGGGCACGAATTCCTCCTCTTCCTCGTCCGTTTCCGCTTCGAATTCGTCGTCCGCCTCGTATTCGGCTCCCTCCCCCGCCTCGTCATCCCCCGCTTCGACGTATTCCAGGTCCTCGGCGTCGTCGGCCCCCTCCTCGTCGTCCCTCGCCGACCACTGGTCCGGGGCGTCAACAGTCTCATCCCAAAACACGTTCAATTCGTGGCCGGCCGTGTACGTCTCATCCTCGTAGGCTTCATCCTCGTAGGCTTCATCCTCGTACTCGTCATCCTCGTACTCGTCGTCCCCGTACTCGTCGTCCCCGTACTCGGTTTCGCCGTCTTCGTACTCCTCCTCGCCGTAAACTTCCGCTTCATACGCCTCGTCTTCCTCCGCGTCGTCATCGTCGTCGTCATAGGCCTCCGCCTCTTCCACGACACGGGGGTCATCGGCGGACACCACGTTGTAACCCGCCCGGGGCGCGACGCGACTCCGGCTCTCTTCCCAGTCGACTTCTTCCCAGTCGACTTCCTCGTCCATGTCATCTGGCGGCAACGAGCGGCTCAAGCCGGCGTCGTCAACGGGGGCGCTCACGCGGGGCGCGGACGGCTTGTGGGGTTGTTTGGCCGGTGGCGATGGGGCCGCGGGCGAGTCCGGGTCTTGTTCGTCGTCGGGACCGTGGGGGGCGGGGAGAACCACGTTTGATCGCTTGGTCTTCCCCTTCCCTTTGGCCTTCGCTTCGTTCAACGGCTCCTCTTGGCGGCGTTGCGACTTCTTGCCGCCGCCCCCAGGTTTCTCCTGGGCCTTCTCTTCCGCTTGATGTTCAGGTTTCGCCTCGCCCGCGGGCACGGCGTCTTCATCCGAGGAAAGTCCCTGCATCTGTTCCCACTCGGCAATGGAGATCAGGACTTCGCGGGCCTGCGAACCGTTATAGTCTCCGACAATTCCATCTTCGGCCATGAAATCAACGAGGCGAGCGGCGCGGCCGTACCCGATGCCCAGGGTTCGTTGCAGCAAGGAAACACTTCCTCGACCTTCCCGCACGATTACATCAATGGCGCTTTCGTACAGCTCATCCCGCTTGCGGATGGGGCCGGGCCCTTCTTCGTCTTCCGGATTCTCGACTTTCATGTTGACCAATTCGTTCACGAAATTCTGCTCGCCCGTGCTCACCACGTCCACGACCGAGTCGATTTCCTCATCGTCGAGGTAGGTTCCCTGGCCTCTCAAGAGCGTACTGGTGCCGGGCCAGAGGAACAGCATGTCGCCGTTGCCGAGCAGTTTTTCAGCGCCCATCTCATCAAGCACGACCCGGCTGTCGGTTCGGCTGGCAACCTGGAACGCGATTCGGGCCGGCAGGTTGGACTTGATCAGGCCCGTGATGACATCCACGGTCGGCTTTTGCGTCGCCAAGATCAAGTGTATTCCCACGGCGCGGCTCTTTTGAGCCAGGCGGATGATGTACTGTTCCACTTCCTTTCCCGCCGTCATCATCAGGTCCGCGATTTCGTCGGCCACGATCACGATAAAGGGCATGTGGTCCGGAATGGCTTCCCGTTCTTCCTCCGACTCCGGCTGCAAACGTTCCACCAGCTCTTCCATCCCCAGCTGGTTGTAACTGGAAATATGCCGCACGCCCGTGCGGGCCAGCAGCGCGTACCGCTCCTCCATCTTGTCGACGGCCCAGGCCAGAATCGCCTCGGCTTTGCGCATATCGGTCACCACCGGATGCATCAAGTGCGGCAACCGGCCATAGCCACTCAATTCAACCATCTTCGGATCAATCATCAACATCCGGACTTCATCGGGCCGCCGGGTCATGAGAATCGACGAGATGATCGCGTTCAAGCAAACGCTTTTTCCCGTGCCCGTGCGGCCGGCGATCAACAAGTGGGGCATGATGGCCAAGTCGACCGTCAGCGAATTACCGGAAACGTCCTTGCCCAAAAACAGCGGGATTTTCATCCGCTTCAGTTTCCCGTTCGTTTCTTCCATGACTTGGCGGAGCCTGACAAGTTGTCGGACCTGGTTGGGCACTTCAATGCCGACCGTGTTCTTGCCCGGGATGGGCGCGACGATACGGACACTCGGCACGCGCAAGGCGATTGCCAAATCGTCGGCCAAGCCCGTGATTTTGGACAATCGCAGCCCCGCCTCCAGCTCGACTTCATACTGCGCGATCACCGGTCCCGTTTCGATTTCCACGACCTTTACGTTGAAGCCGAAGTTGGCAAACGTGCGTTCCAGAATCTTGGCTTTGTGGCGGACCTCCTTTGCCTGAGCCTCGAAACAGACCTCGTCGGCCCCGATGAGCAGGTCCAGGGACGGTAATTCATAGTCGGCGGCGTCCCCCTGGATACTTGCTTCATCCAACCGCTCCATCACCTGTTCCCGCTCGCTCTTGGCATTGCGATTTCGGACACGGGGCCCCCCGCCGCCCTTCGGCTGGCGCTGTGACTTCTTGTCCTCGCCCTTGATCACGACTTCCGTCTCCTCCCCATCGTCGGAGTCCACGTCCGCGTCCCATTCGTCGTCCTCTTCTTCCGCAACCAAACCATGTTCCGCGTCGTCCTCGTCCAGCTCTTCGTCTTCCCCTTCCACATCCATGCCACTGATCCGGATCGAAACGTCTTCCTCCGATAGATCACTGGACTTGTCCGGGGCTTTGCCCGCACGCCGCACGGAAACCAACGACCGGCCGCGGGAAACACCCCTCGCCGTGGCGCTCGCCGCCACGTGCCCCAACTGGATCAGCGCATAGTCCGTGGACATCAACAAGCCACCCATGATCAGACTCGTGGCCAGGATCAGCGACCCGACCGTGGCGAATTGCATCTCCAGCAATCCGGCCCCCAACGCGCCAAGATAGCCCCCCGACCCAATCACCGGACCCGGCGAAAAACCAGGGGTCACGATGGCCGCCGCGACCGTTAAGCCGATCAACGACGCAGCCCAACCGATAGCCCGAATGACTGGAGCATCGATGTGACGCCGCATCAGCAACAACGCGTCCAAAACCGCCAGCGACATGGCTAGATAATAGGCGCCAACCCCCACCCCCGTGAACATCACGTTGGCGACCAACGCGCCCAATGGGCCACACACATTCTGGACTTTCGGGTTCTCCGGGTAGACCAAAGTGTCCGGCTGAAAGAGCTGATCCAAAGGCGTGATCAGCTGCATGACCGGGTCAGCCGGGCTGTATGACAACAACGCCAGCGTGAGAAACACGACGACCGCGAGGAGCGCAATGGCAGTGAGGTCAAGTTTGAGATTCCGTTTCTGAGTCATGGAACGCGCCGTGGGGTGAAAGCTAAATGCCGGAGACTCTGTTACCGGTAGCGACGACCGTGGGCGCGTCCGTGCCCAAACTTGTAATCCGTATTGTGCGTGGCTTGGAGGCCGCGTGAATCGGCGGGAAGTCCTTGCATACCGACAACCAGCCCGTTGTCACGACAGGCCAACGCGCTGCCGGCAGCGATGGCCAACACGCATCCGCCACGTGATATCAGGTTTCGGCCACGGAAAGACAAACTCGCCAATCTCGCGATCCGTCGCGGTGTCGCTTGCCTGGAGGGAAGGACAAGTATCTTTGTCGCGGTGTGAAAAATCGGTGAAGTTGCTTGCTCGAACTCGCTCCCCATCGAAAAGTCTAACTCCCTCTCGGCCCCCGTGAAGACCTCCGCGCTGGGCAACGCCAGCAATTCCCCGACCGCCCAGCCAGTTGTTCCGATTGGAGAGGTTTTGAGGGAACGGGAAACGACAAGACCGAACGATTGGAACCTCCCAACCCGCCTCGGTCCGAGTTGCTTCGCACCCCCCTAAAAGAGGGCGGACGGGAGGGGGTAGCCGTTCACGGGGGCCGTTACACGGCCTGGATGCCACGGGCTTGTCTCGGGCGTTTTGAAATTTGGTTGGATTGTAAACATTCGGTAAACCCGTCCAACCCCTCTGGACACGAGGGATTGGTTTTGGTGGATCGGGGGCATGTCAACAAGCACCGCTCTGATATCGACCCGGCAATCCCGCCAGACCCCCACGAGTTCACCTCGTGGGTGAATCAGGCTCGTGAGCTAAGGTCGCGGGGATAGGAGCGTACCTTTGGCACCCGATCCGTTAACATCACGTGCTGAATCACCTCGTGGCATTGGGGCCCGAGGTGTGTCAACCAACCACGCCTACCCCAAGGGTAAGCAAAGTAATTCGCACTGGATGCTGTAGGCAAAACAGGAACCAGTAAGCGGAACAAAAAGGTCAGTGTGCGGGGCTGCCACGGGTCGCCGCTAACCGCTCGATTTTTAGCAGCCCAGGTTCAGCGAATGTTTACCTTTTTATGGCGCAATGGCTTACGCTCATCCGGCCCCCTTTCGAGGGCCGCCCGCCCCGTCCAGGCGATTGACAGACCTTGCCAAGGTCTGATTAAATAGCAGGTATGTTGGCAATCGGGTTGTCGGCATCGGCAAAGCGTGCCTGCCGGGCTAGTGCAAAAGTGGCACGCAAACGTAGCTGGGCTTCGCCGTTTTTCCCGGGGTTTGCACCTAGAAACGGAAGAACCACAAAAGCCGTCCCGGAACTGGAGACATGATTATGAGACTGAAGCGAATGATCACCGTTTGTGCCATGGTGGCGATAGCCAGCGGATTCAACGCGTTTACGCGCTCCAGCGCCGCCCTGGGGCAAGAGTCAAATCCCCCGGTCACGCCATTCAATGACGTGGACAAAAAACCGGCGTCCAAGGTCAAGAAACCGGCGTCCAAGGTCAAAAAGCCCGCGCCAAAGGTGAAAAAAGCAGCTCCAAAGGCGAAGCGGCTCCGGGCAGCCAGGCCGAAGGTTGTCAAACAAGAAACGGGAAGGAGCCCCAGGCTCAAACGCGCCCGGGAAATCTCGAAGGCGCTGGACCATGAAATCATGCTGGATTTCGACGACGCGCCGCTCAGCGAGATCGTGGATTATCTCGAAACACTGCGCGAGATTCCGGTTGTAATTGATCATCGCGCGCTGGATAACGTCGGACTGGGGCCAGACACGCCTATCAGCTGTGGCTTGAAGGGCATCAGCCTACGTTCAGCACTGGCTCTCCTGCTCAGTCGGCTGGATCTCGACTACGTCATCCACCATGAAGTACTGATGATCACGACCGAAGAGGCGGCGCGTTCGCATCTCGACCCCCGGCTATACCTTATTGAAGACTTGAATCCGGATCGATTGGTGGAACTGATTACCGACGTGATCGCTCCCGAAACATGGCAAGAGGTCGGAGGAACAGGTACTATTACGGCTCTGGAAGGCGGGTTGGTGATCGCGCAAACGGACCAAATCCATGCTCAAATCGCCGATTTCATTCAGACATTGCGTCCGGTAGCCGGCCAGTTGCTGGCCCCGCGGAGCAAGTCGGAAAGGAAGAGAGCCCCGCAAGATCGCTGAACCAGTCAGCTAGCCGTTCCCGGGGCCTGGACGCGGGAGCCCGCGTGAATGCCACGGGCTTGTCCCGTCGTGGTTCACGCTCCTCGCTACAATCAGACACGCCACTGCTGGGCCGTCGGTGGCGCGGAACGTAACGG
>JBNJEM010000103.1:0-15688 GCA_051745935.1 Planctomycetota bacterium | reverse complement strand
AGTCGCGCACGACTTTGTCCGCCGCGAGTCCGACCAACGGAAGGACGGCTTGCGCCGGGCAGCTTTCCACCCGGATAAATCCAACCGCCTGAAAGATAGTCTTGGCCGGTTAGTGGATCCTCACCACTTTATGTTTACCGCTTGCGCCGAGTGGTCGTTGGGTGCCGCTTGGCTTTGTCGCGAAACTTGACTTGAGCCTCCAGCTCGGCCAAGTGGCGATCCCAACCTGCCTCGGTCGAGCAACGAGCCTCACGGCGGGTGACCGACGTGGTCACCGCCGCGGGACTGACACCGCCGAATCGGGCGGCCAGACTACCCACGCGTTCGTCTGTCAGTCGACGGCACAAACATGGGGACGAAGGTTGGGTGGAGTCGATCGCCCCTCGTCTCAACCTCGAATCAACGATGCGTCCCCCCGGCGGAAAACGGGTTCGCTTCCCGAAAGACGACATCAAAGAGGCCTGCCCCCTCTGATCGCTAGGCCGTGTGTTGAATCACCGAGGGTGGCCATAAGACAGAGATCGCCTTTTTTATAACCATTTAGCCGATTGGTGTACGTCAGGCTTTCTAGCCTGACAACCGTGCATCCAGCGACATTCGCGGGAATTTCCTCTCTGGCGTTGGCGGTTTGAAGCCGATAGCGGTCACCGAAAAAGATCGACTGCTCGGCGGGGGGAACAAACGTCGCGGCGATGGGGACCGAACAACGGGGGTCGAGAAGTGGTACAATGAGCAGGGCCCTCCGTGATGCGAACTTTCCGTATGGAATTGCTGCGTCGCCGTGATTGCAATCGAAAACAGGCTTCACGCGCGGCACGTCCGGGCCGGAGGCCACGGCGTCTACGACACGCAGGCATGGTTTTGCGGGGATTAAGCCGTAACAAAACCATGCGGGTGTGCTGTTATCCGGGGGGAGTGGAAGCAAGAAACAGTTTTTGTTGCGGGTCGTGGATATGATTCACGCATTCGTTGATTCAGTTCTGTTACAGGTTCTAAGGATTATTCATGACTGACATGAACCACTTTCTGATCCGACCTTTGGCCTTTTGGTTGTTCGTCAACGTGTTGATGCTGCACGGAATGTGCGCTGATGAGGAATACCATGTCCGGCACGGCATGCGCGTCCCGGTTGAGGGAACGGTCAGGCCGGTCGAAGTTGGTGATGTTGACTGGCCCGAGAACTACCGCCCCGTCAATTCCGAGGGATGGTCGGTTTTCCGTGCGACGCCCGACACGCGCATCCTTTACGTGGCGGCGGACGGCGATGACGCGAGCGCCGTCGTCTACGACCCGGGCAATCCCGCCGTGGGTTCCGATCCCTTCAACCCGGGCGAAGATATCAAACCGTTCCACGATATCAACACGGCTTTGAAGAAGCAGCGTCCCGGCATGCCCGACTGGATTCTTCTCAAGCGCGGGGATACGTGGCGCGGCCCCATCACCGAACAAAGCGTGCCGCCGGGCAAGTCCGCGAAAGAGCCGCGTCTAATCGGAGCGTACGGGCCGCTTTCCCTGCGGCGACCGCGGATCACGGGCCGAGGCGCCGGTTTCCGATTGGGCGGACCCCATCGAGGGACGCAGCACGTCGCCATCGTCGGCATCGAGTTCTACAACAGTTGGAAAGATCCGAAGCATGCTGATTGGGAGGTCGACCTCGACCGCGTACACGGCGAACACGGGCACGACTACATCAAGGAAATGCGAGGCAAGCACCGCTCGGGCATCAACTGGGGGAATCACGATCGCCGGGGCGATCCGATGGAGAACGTCCTCGTCGAGGACTGCTACCTGCGTTTCTGTCCAGTTTCCGGAACGAACTTCGGGGCGGACATGACGAACTTCGTGGTGCGGCGCAACGTCGTGGTTGATCACTATCCCCTCCGCGGCCATACGACGGGCTTCTGGAATTCTCGCGGCAGTCTGCTCCTGGAGGAGAACATCGTCGACCACTGCGGCTGGTACAACCAGCGGGATCATGGACGCGATATCGGTTGGGCCATTCCGCTCAGCCACAACCTGTACTACTCCAAGTGCTGGAACACGGCGTTGGTGCGGAATATGTGGCTCCGCAGCGCGTCGATCGGCAACAAGTTCCGGGCCGACTATCCGCGATCCATCGGCAACCTGCTTCTGGATGACAATGTGTTCGTTGACGGTGAACTGGGTCCCGGAATCAGCGGCAACTACCCCGGCCCGCATCGCAACGTGAATGTCAACCTCGTGAACAACGTCCTCACCGATATCGGTCGTTCACGGCCTACCAACCGACACCTCGCGTGGTACTTCCCGTTGGCCGACTGGGACGGCGGCAACATCGCCAACAATCTGGTGATTCGTCAGCGTCACCCCGAGGTCACGAACGCCTATGGAATCCAACTGCGGGCAAGTGAAAGACAGCGAGACAAAAAGACGGGTGAACCGGTCACCGAAGGCAGAGGCAGTCTCCGGGGCGGAACACGGAACGTGAGGATCTTCAAGAACGTCGTCCACGGCGTTCGACTAGGCTCCAGTCAGGCGGCCCTGAAACTTCTTGCCAACCGCGAGGGCGGATTCGAGAATATCCATGTTTATGACAACCAGTTCCAGAGCCAGGTGTATCCCAACACGCTGGCGATCGTAGAGGATCTCGACGGCCTGAGATTCGAGCGGAACACCTGGTTCACGACCACGCGGGATAAGCCCTTCCGCGTCGGGCCGAAAGGCGAGGAGCGAGAGCTGAGCTTCAAGCAATGGGTCGCAGTCACCGGCGAAAAAGGTGCGAGATACGAGAAGATCGACTATCCCGACGCGGATCGAAGCATTGAGGACTACATGCGCGGCCTCGGTTACGAGGGAACCGATGCGCAGCTTTACGCGCAGTTCTTCAAAGAGGTCCGCACGATGCGCCGCGGCGCTTGGCGCGAAGAATTCACCGCCCGAAGAATTAACGACTACTTCCGTGAAGGATTCGGTACGCAACGTTTGCCGCTCGACGAGCTGCCGCCCGTGGAGTGCGGCCCTTTCCGGCCGGAATTCAGTTACCGCAAATAGTTCGGATCAGTTTGCGTCTTCGAAGCGGGAGTTGCTCAGAGAGCGCGATCTTAACCCTTTCAGTTGCCTAGCACGATCGCTTCTTCCGCCGTTCTATCCTTTTCCCTCTCTCCGCTTTCGATTGGGACGGTCTAGCAAAACATCGGTGGACAATCGATCGTATCTCCGGTACGTGCCGGCCCGGCGATATCGCAGCGCCCGCGCAGGCCGCGGCGGCCCCGGTCACAAAACCTCGCCGCGAAACCGCGCCGGTGCATCGACTGGTGGATGCCATGTGGATTCTCCTGGCCGATGAATGTTGGATTGCCGACGCGCTTTTCCGCAGGGACGTCACGGATTAAGACCCCATAACAAAACCGTGCCGGGCTGGTGTTATCCAGGCATGCTGGGACGCGGAAAGTAGGTTTTGTTACGGGCTGTGGTGAAGGGCCAGACACGTACACCGAGGCCCGAAGGCCAGAACCGCGACACCCTACACCGAGGCCCGAAGGCCAAAACCGCGACAAATCAGGGTGCCTGGTTTCGCTGCCTGGTTTCGCTGGTCTGGTTTCGCTGGTCTGGTTTCGCTGGTTTTGCTGATTGTGCTCGTGGATATTGTCTCAACGAGTGCATGCCTTACTAATCATGTGACCGGCGTCGCGCAGGAGGTTCGCCGCGCTGACGAAGATGACGAAGAACTCCAGACGTCCAAGGAGCATGCCTGCGAGCTCTCGCCCGGCCAAGCGAGACACTTGCCGGGCTACCTCCTGATCCATCTTGATGAACCACGGTCTTCTCCGTCCTTTTCTTATCGAGGCTGCTTGTTGGCAACGCTGTTCAATTCCCAATCGTACGGCAGCCACTCGATAACCGGCGGAGAGCCGGCTTCCAAGGCCTGTTTCAGATCCGGCGAGTAACGTGCGGCGAATTCCGTCGTACTGCCGGCCACCTGTACGAAATCGTCGCCGTACCAGTCGTAGAGTTTCGTAAGCCGAACCACGTTCGCGCGGGCGTCGAATTCGAACCACGTCGCATGCCGGTGGACATATTCCGTCTGTTTCGCCAGTTGCTCGTCCAACCGCGTGGCGTCGTAGGCCTCGCTGCGCAGCGGCGGGCAGCCGACGGCGGCGCACACCAAGGCGAAATGCACGCGCGGCTCGACAAACTTCGGCCGAATCTGTTCGTGTTCGATCTGGCCCAGGCTCCACACCTGCCCGCCGACGTTCCAGCGAACCGCGTCCCACCGCTCGGCGGCGGGAATGTCCATGATCGAATCGAGCGGCAGGCGTTCGACGATCAGTTTCAGCGTAAAGGCGTTGTAGGCGTTGATCAGCAAGGCGAGTTTGTCATTGCGCCCCATCGCATCGAATGGCGCGGCGGCGACCGCGTCAACGTATGCGTCCAGCTTGGCCTCGTCTTTTTTCAATCCCTGGTAATCGACCCAACCATCCGGGTCGACGTGTTCATGAAGCAGTGAGTCGAACGCGGAATGATCGAACGCCGGGCCGGCCGCGTTTTCAGCGTATGCCTCTTTCAATTCCACGCGAGGCGGCCCGAACAAGCCCCCCAACCAGCGCTCCATTGTCTTCGAGTTGGCATACACGTAGCCCGCCGCACACGCCATGACCATGGCCACTGCCGCCAGAATGATGGTGCTTCGCAGAGGTGGAGCTCCGTGCTGATCGCGCTGGTCCCCGTCGTTGGCGTTGGGCGACGCTTTGCTGCTTTCAGCCGTTTCCTTCATTTGCTCTTGCAGCTTACGGCGGGCCAACCAGGTGATGTAAACCGTGACCGCGGCCGTCGCCAGCAACCCAACGGCCAACATGACCCACTCGGCAGTGGTTCGTTCCCGGTCGGCCCCAACTGCCGCAGCCGTGACGTGTCCGAGATAGACATAGAGAAACGTACCGGGAAGCATGGCCAGCCAGCTTGTGACGACGCACGTCCAGAAGCGGATCGGCGTCAGCCCGTACAGATAGTTTTGCAGATTGAAGGGAATCGCCGGCGACAACCGCAGCATGGCGACGATCTTCCAGCCGCCTTCATCAATCGCCCGGTCGATGGCGCCAAATTTGCGGCTGCGGCTAGCCATGGCGGCGACCTTGTCGCGGGCCACATAGCGGCCGATCAGAAAGGCCATTGCGGCTCCCAGCGTCGAGGCGATCGAGACCGTAATCGTCCCGACCACCAATCCGAACAAGGCGCCGCCAGCCAATGTCAGAATCGTTCCCGGCACGAACAGCACGGTGGCTACGACGTACACAAGCGCCAAGACCACCGGCCCCCAGATCCCCAGGCCGGCGATCCAGCCTGTCATCGCCTCCATTGCCTGGCCGATCGGCAACGAGCGAAGAATTGTCAGCAGCGCGGCCACAATCAACAAGATCGACAGCCACCGAACGACGGTAACGATCCAATTGCCGTGGACGTCACGGTTGCCGACGTCGTGCTTAACCGACGCGCTTGTCCGCCCGGCGTGCGCCAGTTCACCTGATTTGTTCATGCCGTTCATCTGATTCACTCCTTGGTTTGCGAGGTAGGCGACGGACCTTGTCGGACCGCTCTTTCGCCCGTTAGCAATTCTACGGCAATCGTCACCAGACGATCTGGTTCAAACCCGAATTTCCATTGACAAGTCGCTTCGTCATCGCTTTGCGCCCTGCTGGTTCGATCCTTGTGTGCTTCGTCTGCTTACGTATCCCATCCGCTCTGTGAATCATATCCCGTCAAAAAAAGCAATCACGTGGCTGCTGACCTCTTCGGGCTTTTCCTCCATCAGCCAATGTCCGGCGTCTTTGATCCAAATCAGCTTGGCGTTTGGAATCGTTTCCTGAAGCTTGCTCGCGTATGCTGGTTTTTGAAAGACGTGATGACTGGATGGTTGCATGGCAGATAGCACTCGCTTTCGTGGTGGTTGTTAACACAGGGTTGCGCCGGGACCGTGCCGTCTGCTTCCCATGTGCACGAATGCGTCTCTTATCCGTGAATTAACATCGTTCCGACCAATCCGACCAGGAACCCGGATACGGCCCCGATGGCAGGGAAGTCGTGGTGTTTCAAGTGCGCGCGTGGCGCAATGTCATCAAAGATCAATTTGCGTGAGGGAGCCCTTGCAATTCCCTTGTTCACACAGGGGTCGACGTACGTTGTGACGACGTGCCAGGTCCAAACATCCTTACGGCGAATATTCGAATTCTTGCAGATCTCACACTGCTCAGTGGGGCTACTTCCTTGCGACTTCCCTGCGCCCGTGGTCGGCGCGGCCATCGGCGTTCTCTGCTGCCGAGGAGTATCCCCGCCGGGGGACTGCGGGGATGACACGGCCGGCCATTCGCCCTGATTTCACCCTGGACGGTCGAACACCGTCGCCCCCAAGCTGGTGACCTTCGCGGGGCTCGCGTTTTCTGGGCATGCCGTCTTCCCGTGACTCGCTCCGTTGGGCATGTTCCACGCACTGAGGGCTATTGGTCGCTGATCTAACCTGTTGTGAGTCAAACAGTCACGCGGCCGGGGGGGAGTCGGCGGGCTTCGGCTGTCCGTCAAGATTTCCTTCCCGGAATGGTTTGTAAGAATCTCGCGGGGTGTGCGTCATCTACCCAGAGTTCGCCGTATGATTCGGCGGGGCAAATCCAGCCAACGGGAAGACGGCTTGCGTCGGGTGGCTTTCCATCCGGACAAGTTCGACCGCCTGAAATATAACAATACCGTTGGAGTTCAATGAGATGCGTTCGCTACTGGAGGGACCAATGATCGGAGTTGTCGAAGTTCTACCGGACGACATTCACAATCAGAAACTAATCGACAACGTCCACCCTGGCGATTGGACCAACCCCGAGCCTGCAGGACGATACAATCTTGTGGTGATTGGGGCCGGGACGGCTGGCTTGGTCGCTGCGGCTGGGGCCGCTGGGCTGGGGGCCAAGGTGGCGCTGGTGGAGCGTCATCTGATGGGCGGCGACTGCCTCAATTACGGATGCGTGCCCTCGAAAGGGATCATCCGCGCCGGGCGTGCCGCGGCCGCGGTCCGTGACGCGGAACAATTCGGTGTGAACGTCGGCGGCAACGGCACCGTGGACTTCGCGGCGGCGATGCAGCGGATGCGAAAGCTGCGTGCCGGGATCAGCGATCACGACTCGGCGACCCGGTTTCGTGAGCTGGGGATCGATGTCTTTCTCGGCGACGGGCAATTTACCGGGCCCGACACGGTCCGAGTCGGCGGCCAGACCCTCCAATTCAGCAAGGGCGTCATCGCCACCGGCGCCCGCGCCGCGGCACCACCCATCCCGGGCCTCGACGAAGTCGAGTACCTGACGAACGAAACCGTGTTTTCCCTGACCGAGCTTCCCCGCCGACTCGGAATCATCGGCGCCGGCCCCATCGGGTGCGAGCTTGCCCAGACCTTTGCCCGCCTGGGCTCCGAGGTGTTTCTCGTCGAGGCTACCCACGGCATTCTGCCCCGCGAGGACCCTGAGGCCGCGGAGATCGTCAGGAACTCTTTTTTGCATGACGGCGTGCATCTGCTGTGCTGTGGGCGAGAAACGAAGGTCCGCAAAGATGGTGACCAGATCCGCTTGTACCTCCAGTCGCACGGAAAGAACTACGACGAGCCGGTGGATAAACTGGTGGTTGCCGCGGGACGCGCGCCGAACGTGGAAAGCCTGGACCTGCAAGCCGCCGGTGTCGAGTACGACTCGAAGACTGGGGTGGAGGTGGACGACAAGCTGCGGACCAGCAATTCGCGGGTTTTCGCGGCTGGCGACGTCTGTTCCCGATACAAGTTCACTCATGCGGCCGACTTCATGGCCCGCATCGTCATCCGAAATGCTCTGTTCATGGGCCGAGCCAAGGCAAGTGCTCTCACGATTCCCTGGTGCACGTACACGTCACCGGAGATTGCACACGTGGGTCTCTACCCCGACGAGGCTGAAAAGCAAGGGATCGCCGTCGAAACGTACACACAAGACTTGGACCACGTCGACCGCGCTATCCTTGAAGGAGAAACCGAAGGCTTCGTCCGCATCCATGCGAAGAAGCGGACGGACAAGATCCTTGGCGCGACGATCGTGGCGACCAACGCGGGAGACATGATATCGGAGGTCACGCTCGCCATGACTCACGGGTTAGGTCTCGGCAAGATCGCCGAGGTGATTCATCCGTACCCCACGCAGGCCGAGGCCATTCGTAAGGTCGGCGACCGCTATAGTCGGTCGCGGCTGACGCCATTTGTCAAATCGCTGTTTCAGAAATGGCTCGCGTGGACACGTTAAAGAAGGTCTTACCGTCGTGAGCAGAACCCGGGAGGAGCGACAGCTTAGTACAATGAACGCAGAGCAACTCAGATTGGAAGAAGCTCGTCAGCGCCGGCAGCCCTGGCGCCGCCCTCCATTGGGACCAGGTATTCCTCCAAGGCCGCGCGAGTCGGGTTGGCCGTCCGGCTGTAGTCGTAGCCTTTCGTCTGCCGCAGTCCGTCGAATGCAAACGTGGAAGTGAAGTAGATCGCTGTCGCGACGAGATTGAAGGTTTGATCCTTTCCAGCGCCTTCGTGAATGCTGAGCGCGTGGACGATGAAGACGCGGAGACTCTGAACGTCCGGGAACCTGAGTCGCCTGCTTGCCGACCACCTCCGAAGCCCCCTCACGCTGCGGCCCTCACATTTCCCACCGCCTGTTCGCCCGCTCGCTGGGGCCGGTTCCCCTTGGCCGGATCCGCGTTCGCATTCGTGGCCGTGCGTCTTCTGGAATTCACCCGCGACCGTGCTCGGCATGGCACGCGTAGTGCCTGACGCCGAGCCACGCACTCCCCGAATCGGCCACCCAAACGCCTCTCGGAATCCACCCATACAGGGGGCTCGTCTTGCAGCCGTCAACCGCCGGAGATTAAAATCCATACCAGTACCAGTTTACCAGTTAATTCCTATCCGTTGCCATCAAAGGAACGCACCTTATGTCGCTGAAAACCTTTGCGAAGAAGCTTAGCCGTCGCCGCTCCTTCGCCGCCGAGCAGCTTTCTGAAAGTAGACCGTCTGACTTCTCTCTGGCTTCTCCTTGTCCGCCTCTTCGTTTTCCATGCGCCGAAAATAACCACCTTGACGGAGGAAGAACTGAACCAATGGAATTATCTTGCGGGCCGCAGCTTTGTTCGGCCGGGTTTGAGTTGACATGTGCCGCGCACGTTGACCCATCCCTTCCGCCGCCGTATCACACGAATTTTCTCCTGACCGCGTCCAGTTCGCCGGCCACCTCTGGCCCTCCTTGGCCGCAGGCTTTTTCTATTCTCGTGCGAATGATCGGTACTCATGGCACAACCACTGTTCTCACGGTGATCAGCCAGGGACCCGTCCTCTTTGACAGCCTCAACCCGGCCGCGCCCGAATCGGTGCGGCCGACTGGCCCCGGCATACCCGACGTTCTTTCCCCGGCCCAGGCCTACTTGAGCGCGCTTCGGCAGGGGAGCTTCCGCCTCCGGAGACGCTCGATGGCTGGATGTCTTTTTATCGACGCAAACCCAAACGCCGTTGGACTTCATTATTGAAGTGGTCGACCCATCGACCGTTAACCAGGCGCCTACTATCGAGGCCGATCCCTCAGGTCCTTTCGCTCCGACTGCCGGGGCGACGCTGACCTTCGATGTCACGGCGGCTGATGCGGACGGCACGGTGCAGAACCTCCAAGCGCTCAACGCGCCGTCCGGCATGACGTTGAGCTCCTTCTCACCAGGGAGCAGTGTAACGCGGACGGCCACCTGGATGCCGACACAGCAGCAATCCGGACAGACGCATGTGGTGACCTTCCAGGCCACAGACGACCTTGCAGCCACCGCCACGACGTCGGTGAGCATCACTCCGCAGGCAAATCAACCACCGTCCGCCGACGCCAACGGCCCTTACACGATCGACGAGGGCGATTCGGTGACCCTCGATGCCTCCGCGTCCTCCGACCCTGATGGTGATTCGCTCAGCTTCACCTGGGATGTTAACGGCGATGGAACATTCGGCGATGCGACTGGTGAAACACCGACGCTGTCGTGGTCCCAGCTGAACGTCCTTGGCATCGACGATGACGGCACCTTTGATGTGAGCGTCCGAGTCGACGACGGCAACGGTGGTACGGATACGGATACGACAACGTTGGATGTCGAGAACATCGCTCCGACGGTCAGCGATCTGACCATCACGCCGGAGATCGACGAAGGCGATTTCGCTACGCTCAGCGGCACTATTTCCGATCCGAGCCCGGCCGATAGTTTCACGATGGAAGTCGACTGGGGCGACGGCTCGGCGGTCGAGACGTTCACTTATGCGGCAGGCTCCACGTCGTTCAGCGAAACCCACCAGTACCTGGACGACAACCCCAGTGCCACTTCTTCGGATGTGTATCAGACTACGGTGAACTTGGCAGATGACGATACACCCGATGGGACCCAAGAATCGGCAAATGTGATCACCTTCAATTTCCAAGGGCACATGACATCGACCGATGAAGACTTCACTGATGGCGATGAGTTTGTCGGTTCATTTACCTTCGTTTCGACGACGTCGAGCGTGTCCCATCCAGATTCGACGTTGAACCTCCAGTATCCGAGCACAATGACCGACTGGAGAATCGCATTCCCTATGAAAGGCTACGAATTTGCAGGGTCCAACGGCACGATTGCGGTCGGAAACGACACGTCGTTTGGTGATCGATACATCGCGACGATGCACTCTGGAGCAAGTGTTGGCGATTCCCTCCCGTCTGGACGTACGCTGAATTTTTCTCAAATTGATTTGCAAGACCCGGTTTCTGCCGGTGCAGATTTCTTGAATGATGATTCCATCCAGACATCACCGCCAGACTTGTCATTGGCGTTCCGTAAGGGTGGAAGAATTCTCTTCTCGGACAATTCGGACAATCATCGTTCGGGCCTGGTATTAGAGCAATGGGGGACAGGTCCATCCGTCACCGTCAACAACGTCGCACCGGAGATCACGGGCCTTTCCGTCGATTCGATGATCGACGAGAACGGGACCGCCACGCTCTCCGGCAGCTACACCGATCCGGGCACGCTGGACGAGCACGACGTGGCCGTCAACTGGGACGATCCGAACAACGCGACCGACTCGACGTTCGCCGTGGATGCCATCGCCGATTTGAGCGTGGGTGACACGTTCAACAGCGGTTCCGGCGACGGTGCGGTGTTGACGGTGACCGGCCTGACGGCCGACACGGTCAGCTTCAGCGTGCAGCACCAGTACCTGGATGACGGGCCGGCCCCGGGCAACAACACGGCCGACGACACCAGCACGATTCAGGTGACCGTCGACGACGACGACACGGGGACCGACACCGCCGACACAGAGGTGACCGTCCACAATGTAGCCCCGGAGATCAGCAGCCTCAGCCTCAGCGAGGCCGAGATTGACGAGAATGAGACCATTTCGGTATCCGGCACCTTCGAGGACATCGGCCCGCTGGATGAGCACGATGTGGTCGTCGACTGGGACAATCCGAACGATGCGGCCGACTCGACCTTTGCGCTGGACGCGGTGCAAGACCTGAGCGCCGGCGACACCTTCGCCTCCTCGACCGACGATGCCGAACTGACCGTCGATTCGGTGGATCTGGTTACCGGAACGGTTGGCTTCACCGTGGCCGCCCACCGGTATCTCGACGACGGGCCCGCCCCGGGCAACGGAACCTCGCAGGATGTCAGCACCATCGAGGTCACTGTCACGGATGACGACACCGGAGAGGACACCGACACCGCGGACGTCACGGTCAAGAACGTTGCCCCCGAGATCACCGACATCCAAAGCAGTTCGCCTGGCTGCGGTGACGCTCGCGAGGGCGAGAATGACGTCACCGTCTCGGGGGATTTCAGTGATGTAGGTACCCTCGACATGCATACCGCAGAAATCGATTGGGGGGATGGCAACACGACCTCAGCCAGCATTACCGAGTCCAATGGCTCCGGGACTTACACGGGCAGCCATACGTATGCTGAAGGTGGTATTTACACCGTGACTGTCTCACTTGTCGATGACGACACGGGCGAGGTCACGGAGACCGCCTCGGCCGTCATCACCGGGGCGGGCGTGAACAACGGCACCCTTTACGTGATCGGCACCGAGGGCGACGACCATGTGACGATCAACCCCGCGGGCAACAGCGGACGCAATGGCAACGGGGGCGGGCAGGACAACACTCCCGACCTTCTGCGTGTCCATGCGGACTTCCTGCCCGACCGCGGCGGCTTCCGCGACTTCGACGCCGCGGATGTCGACAAGATCACCCTCATCCTCTGCGACGGGGACGACCATGCCACGGTGGCCAGCAGCATTCAGACCGACGTGGTCATGGATGGCGGAGCCGGAAACGATCAGCTCGAGGGCGGCGATGGCTCCAACATCATCTGGGGCAGTGAAGGCGACGATCGCATCGTTGGTGGCAGCGTGCGGGATATACTCATCGGCGGTGGCGGAGCGGATCGCATCGTGGGTAATGGCGGCCAGGACATTCTACTGTCCGGGGCCACCATCTACCATCCAGACGATTCGGCGCTATCGGAAGACTTCGATGAAGCATTGCGGTCGATCCTGGACGAATGGAACACCGGCGACTCTGTCTCCGATCGAATGGCCAGCATTCAAGCCGGCGACGGGCTCACCGGTGGAAGCCGCCTCGATTCCACGACGCTTCTGCGAGATGGGCAGCAGGACATGCTGACTGGATCGGCCGGCATCGACTGGTTCCTGTTCGAGGACGACAACGAGAACGATCGAACCACGGATTTGGATGCCGTTGACGAGATCTTTACCGACCTGTCTGGTTTGCCGGTTTTATAAAAACGCCCACAACGAATGCGGTGCGAATTCAAGGAGACGCGGATGGAATTCCCATTCGTTGTCTCCCTTCGCCCCTGTTCCTTTTCACATTCTTTACATGTTTAACAGGTAGCCACCATGATCGGCGGATACCTTCGTAAAATTCATCACTGAAAGGCAACGCCTCGGTGGCCAGTTGGCAGGCAATTACACGCCGAGCAACTCGAAACCCGACTGGTCTTGTCGCATGCATTGGCCGAGGCGGCGGGAAAGATTATTACACAAGGTCTCGATGACTCTAGTGACAATAGCCAAGTGACCGCAAGCGATGAAGTAAAGGTCGCGGTCTACATGTCCGAATACCGCTCCCGTGGTTCTTGAGCGGAGATTATGCGAACATATTCATGACGGACTGGACGGTCGGCGTGGAATCAGGAGTTGCAGTAGTGCAGCGGGCGGCGATCACGGAGCACGGACTCTGGCTTGGGACGGTTCTGGCTAGGTATGTCGGAGCCGTGACGGCAGCGGAGACACCGAAGCTTCAACCCGTCCCACTCTCGGCGGTTCGCATCCACCGCGAATTCTGGCGTCACCGCCAGAAAGTGAATCGCGAGAAGACCATTCGACATCTCCTGGAGATGTGCCGCCGCGAGGGCCGCGTGCGCACTCTCCTCAGGGCCGCCGGCTCCCTGGAAGCTCTCAAAAGAATGATTCTCAGACGGTCCTTTGAGAATAGTCGCCAATTGGGTTGATGGAGACGAGATTACTGTACTGGCAGACAGTCTACTGACTCCAACCGGGACGCCGTTTATACCGGTCGCGGATGACTTTCTCCGCCGCGAGTCCGACCAACGGGAGGACGGCTTGCGTCGGGCAGCTTTCCATCCGGAAAAAACCAACCGCCTGAAATATACCGTTTCGCCGCGCCGTCATTATGTACCTCGTTACTTGTATGTTTCTGGTAGTGATCTCGACATGGACCGCCCTGCACTGATTCGGCTGTTGAGTTCGGGAACGTCCGCGATCAGCGGGCGGAAAGTGGCATTGTTACTTTCAACATGCTTATTCCCACTCCGCTGCATCGGTTGGCGCCGCGATCTTGTGAGGAACACTCACGCTATTTCTAATTCGTTGCCCAACTCATGGATATCTTTTCCTGTGGCTTCGGCATACAGTACGTTTGGGCAGAAATCGACTCCGTTGGGCCAGACCACCGTGCCAGCTTCACCATCAACCGCAACCTGAGCAAACGAACCGACGTCCTGCAGAGATTCAAATGCGCCGCCGCGCCCAACGATTCGCCTCCGGAAATCCAGATTCGCGACGGTGCCATCCGAAAAGCTGATCTCAAGTTCGTAATCCTTTAGATGGCGTACGCCAGTAACTCGTGGAAACATAATACTACCTCCTAGTCCAGAGGGTCAATTCTTTGTGGTGTTTCGTCATTGTGCAGCCGGTCCCAATTGTCAAGCAACTCCTGTTGGTGAATTGCCGCCCACTCCAATACCATCCCGAGAGCGCGTCGTGGAAACCGCCCGCGTAGGACGGTGAGGGGATCAATGCCGACTTCGGTCTCCGAGCCAGCATAGATCGCGTGAAAATGCGGTGGAGTGTGGTCATCGAAGTACATGCGAATGGAAATCCCGAAAAAACGGCTTACTTCTGGCATGTTCAATCCCATTCCATCAAGTCGCTCCGATCGTCGAGTGTCGCTCCGCTCAGTTGCGAGCCGCCCGCGGGAGCAAAACAGACAACTCGATGAAGACCTCAGCCGCAGACGCCGCTCGTCAACTGCAGCGGCTGGTTACCTGCCGCTGCGCTCTTCGAGCTTGTGAATCCGCAACGCCAACCGGCGGAGGCCGTACCAGCAAATGTTCCGATGAGACCCGCAAACAGCAGAATGAACGGAACTACTTCCGTTTCCCGATCTGCAGCCTGCGCCAGTTTGAACACGAGGAGCTTCTGTATTCAGTCGATCAATCCCACGAAGAATGTTGGGAACAGTAGATTCCCAAACCACCGGGAAACACCGTGTCATCCCTTACCACAGTGTCGCTGCAGCAACGTAAGCTTGCAGTCGTCAAGATTCTGGTGTCGTCTGGCACACGTTCCAACGTAGAAAGCATTGCGTGACATCGCAAGTCTGTCTGCCTGCGCAGTGAACGCTCCAATATCTAACGATCTTCATGACCGACACCGTCTCCCCAGCGGACCACCAAGCAGCCTTTCTGCTCAGTTAATTCCCGCCCCCCTCTCCAAATCCTCGTTTCTACCCCGTTGAAAACGCCGCATCAAATATCCTTCCAACCTACCGCTTGGTCTGCACGAATGCAAGTTGATCTGGGCGCGTTCGAAGCCTCGGGAGGGGCTTGTTCGCGGGAAACACACGGACACAACCACACGGAGCTGAGACCTGGCCGGAACGAATATGGCGGATGCGTGGAAAAACCATCAGAAACATCGACCGGTCGCGGGTAAAGCAGTCCCTTGGTCAGCCTGTTCAGCTTTCGGAAACCCGCCAGGAGTTTGGGCGAGGGTATCTGTTCCGGCGCCCGCCCGGGCGTGAGCGCTACGGTGTTGGCCAGCCAGTTGCCGGGCGCATTGAACGCCTGCAACTGAACGCGGCCCACGGTGGCGCCGGACGGCAGCGGCCGCTGGAACAGTCGCACGTCGTGGACCGTCTCGCCGTTCAGCCTCACGTTGTAGTATGGGGTTTTCGCGGCCAGGTGGCCGACCCTCTCCAACCGATTCACCACCGGCGCCTCGCCGTCCCAAACACCTTGCTCGCCCGTATCGGCCGTGGTGCGGGCCGTGGACGTGCATCCGGAGCCGTGCGCGGTCCGTACGCCGGCCGAGCTCTGCTGAAAGCCGGCCCAG
>JBNJEM010000102.1:0-15750 GCA_051745935.1 Planctomycetota bacterium | reverse complement strand
GATGGCAGAACGGACCCACGGATGAGGAAAGACGGAGAGAGTACAAGCCGGGTCGCTTGCGTTTCATGCGTTAGCGTACCCGCCGTGTTCCCTGAGGTGTTTTAGGTCTCTTAGAGGTCCTTTCGTCTCAATACCGGCGAAACGAACGGCGCAACAATATGGATGGCAACGACTTGGAGTTTTTCCTCACCCCGGGGTCACGCCGCGGCATCACGACCTCCTCCGAGCCGCCAATACCGTTCAGGGGATTCCCAGGCAAACCGTTTGTCCGAGTCGTGGCTCGCCTCTTCACTCGCAACGTTCTCGAGCCCATTCTGCAACGCCGCGGACATCTTTTCAACGCTCGCCTCGGCGTCCGTCGACGTTCCCTTCTTGTTCTTTTTCCGGGGGTAGGCATCGCCGTGATTCTCGCCTTCTTCTTCGCTATCACGGGCCAGGCGGAACTCGGAATTCTCGGCCAAACGATCTTCCGATTCACGCTCACTGCCCTCATCCGTCGCCTCTTCCTGAAAGACGTACAGGTAATCGGACACAAAGTATCCTGGAACTTCTACTTCATCTTGCAGTTTATACTCACCGTCATCCTGCCCCTCCGTGCCTGTTTCGTCGGACCCCGTCTCGACCTGGACGTCCTCGAGCAAGTAGGCATCGTCATCCTGGGCGTCCTGGTCATGGCCCGCCTCGTGTTGCTGCTCGAAATCTTCTTCCCAGGCGACGAGCTCGTAGTCCCCCTCCTCGTCACCGTCTTCTCCTTCAGCGTCTTCGTCCCATCCCTCGTCCTGTTCCCACTCGCCGTCCTGTTCCCACTCGCCGTCCTCTTCCCACTCGTCGTCCTCCTCGCACTCATAGGCGGCATGGTCATGGCCGTCGTGGTCTTCCTGACGATCCGCCACTGGCAGCAGATCACGCTCGGCGAGGGCCGGGTATTCATTCTCAATCGGTTCTTGTTCCGCTTCCATTTCGGTGTCCTCGAAGTCGACTTCTTGATCCGCCCCCGCCGGGGCCATTTCCATGTCTTTCGTGGAGTGGCCTGAATCATCGAGATTGGCGTGGTTTGGCAGGCAGCGAATGGAAACGTCGGAGCTGGTGAACAATTCGACGATATGCTCGTGGCAGGTAAAGACGAGAACTTGGTGGCCGCGGTGGGCGAATTCAGTGAGCACGGCGGCGGCGGCGGCGGCGCGTTGGCGATCGAAATTGACCAGGACGTCATCGAGCACGAGGGGGAGCATGACGCCGCGACGGGCGAAATCGGCGGCTAGCGCCAGTCGCAGACTGAGAAAGACCGCCTCGCGCGTGCCGCAGCTCAACAGGTCGAGGGATAGTGACTCGCCAGAAGCCATGTCCACGCGAAGGGACATGTCGGTCAATGGGGTCCAAATGCGAACATAGTGGCCCTCGGTAAGCTTCTCGAAAAACCGGGAGGCGTCGATCAGCGTTTGAGGTTGCCGGTGCGTTTCGTAGATCACTCGCACCGTTTCCAACAACGAGGCGGTCACGGCCAAGGTGCGCCAGTGTTTCACGGCCTCGAACAGTTGTTGCTCCACGGCCCCCAATTCAAGTTTGGTTTCGGCCATTCGTCGGTCGGCGAGCAGGGTTTTGGATTGTTGCTCCAGGGCGCCCTGTTTCTGGTACCGGGCGGCGAGTTCTTCCTGGCACTGATCGATTTGATCAATCAGTGTCGCATATCGCTCCTGCAACTCCTCTTTGGAATGATCGATCAACTCGCGCTCGACCCGATCGAAGTCGAAGCGGTTGCCCAGCGCGAGGCGGATTTGTTCGTTGACTTCGCTCAGTTCCGTGTCGAGGAGGCCACGTTTTTCCGCGCTCGCCGCGATTTCTCTCAGCTCATCGTCGGATTCCACGCCGGCACGGGCGAGAATCGCGCGACGGCGGGTTTGAGCGTCTCGGAGCTGGGACACCACCCGTTGTCCTTCCCGCTGAATCTTCCGATCCTCTCGCCGTAGGTTTCCACGCCGTTCGTACAACGCCTGCTGCTCGGACGCGGCCACGGAAAGATGATGCAGCAACTGTTGAGGGTCGCTGATCGTGTAGCTCATTTCAATTTCCTCCGCGATCTGCATGATGCGGGAGGACAACGTGTCGAGTTCCTGTTCGCGGGACGACAATTCCTCTCGTTTCAATTCAAGTTGACGGCGCGCCTGCAGCAAGTGCTCGTTGCCTTCGGCGAGCTGCCGGACGGCTTGGGGTGAAAGGGTTTCAGGAAGGGCGGCCTGTCGTAAAGCGCTCCGCCACCGAGCTTGGGCGTCTTTCGAGGACTCGGTCAGCTCATCGAGCCGGCGCTGGGCAGCTTGAACACGTTGGCGGGCCGTCTGAACTCTCGCTTCCAGGGGGACCAGCTCTTCCAGCGTCGCCAGTTCGTTTTCGGATTCCTGCAGTTTTTTCTCCAAATTTCCGGTATGGACCGGAAGCTCCGAGGCCACTTCCTCCTTGTCCGTCCGAGCCTGCTTGATTTCCGAGTCGACCAATTCCAACTGTCTCTCGCATTGTTCCAGGTCGCGAGCCGCGGAACGCTCCATGGAGATCTTGGCGACCACCGCGACTCCCCAGCCGGCCAGACCGAGAATGGACACCGGCCATCCCAGCGAAGCGGCGCTCGACCAGACCAATCCACCGATCAACAGCATCACGCCGACGACAAAGGGAACGCCCAGCCAAGCCAGTGTTTTCAGTGACAGAACCTGGCCTTCGAGCAAGTCGCGGTGGTTTTCCTGCAATTCCCTCTGCCGCCGCGTCATCTCGTCCAGCCGTTCCTCCAATTGCAGCCGGCGTCGGAGGCGAGACGCGTGGGAGCCGGTCTGTTCCACCGCATGGGTCAAGTCCTCCTGACCTCGGTCCAGCAGGGCGGTTTCCAGTTCCGTCACCAGATCGTCACACTCTTGCCGAGCGGTTTCATATTCGTTTCGCGCTTGCTTGAGCCGCTGTGTTTCATCGCGCACGGCCCGCGCGGGGTCCCGTAGCAGACCCAGCGTGCGACGCGAAATCTCGGGTAACTGCTCGGGAACCACATCCTCGTTCAGCCCCAGCGGCATGGAGGAATGGGCCAGCTTGGCTTCCAAGGCTTGCACTTCGCCGCGGAGTCTGTCGACCTGCGTCTGCAGCGAAGTGATCCAGGGAGAGAGATCATTCAAGGCTTCAATCCGCGCCGCGTGAGCCCCCACTTTTTCATTGAGGGGCAGCAACGAGATCTCTTGGCGAATCTCCTGGCGGCGGCGTTTGAGCGATTTTGCCCTCTTTTGCATCTCCTCGATGGTCCGCTGCAACTCCTCCAGCTTCTCCAGGCTTGACCCCGGAATCTCCGGGATCGGCTCCAGCAATTCCAGCTGCCGTTCCAAGGCCCCCCGCCGTGCCCACAGATCCTGTGTCTGAAGGGCCGTGTCCACGACCTGGGAGGTTTCGGTCAGCCCCTCGATCCGCTGTTCCAGCTGAGCGGCCTCCTCGGCCAGTTGGCCGCGCCGGGTCTCCACCTGGAGCCACTCGCGCCCATTTTCCGCCAACTCCTCCAGGCGATGCGCCAGCTGGTCGCGCCGCTGCTGTAAATCCACGATGCGGCTGGCTGGATCGCTCGGATCGAGCAGCTGCCGGCAAACCTCATCAAGCTCTTGCATCACGTCGACCAGCGATACCCGATCCAGCCCCGTGGTCAGCTTGTAGAGCAGCTCGGCGGCGTCCGTGTCATCCAAAGTGCCCAGTTCTTGCAGCTCGCGGAGCCCAACCGCGAAGACGTTATTGAACGTCGGTTCGTCCACGCCCGCCACCAACTGGTCCAACAGCGAGGGGGAAAGCTTCGCGCCGTCCACCGCGCGGATCTCAAGCTGTTCCTGCTCGTCGACCAGCCCCAACCGGCTCAGATGCCGCTCGATCCGGAGCTGTTGGCGATTGTTCTCAACCTGCAACACGCCGCCCGCGTGCCCACCGTGCACCGGCGGCAGATAACGACCGCGACGTTCGGGTGAAAACCCGTAAAGGACAGTGCGCAGGAACTGCATCAACGTCGTCTTGCCCGCCTCGTTGGCCCCGTAGAACACCGTGACGCCATCCGACAGCCCGTCTAACCACAGTTGCGACCAAACGCCGAATCCGTCTACTCGTAAATCCGTCACTCTCATCCGACATTCCCTTTTCCCGAGCGTTTGGATCTAGTGCCGTGTCACGGTTGCCCCTGAGCGGTAAAAGCGGGTTTTTCGCCGCGTAACAGGGCCGCTCCCAGGTGAGTTGCCTCGGTGAGCACGTCGCCCCGCGCTTTCGAGTCGGACAGGTCGGTTAGCCAGTGCAGGTCCTCGGGTAGGTGCCGTGGAATACAGGGGGACTCCAACGTGGCCAACCGGTGGCCGTCCTGAAGGTCGCGCACCGAGCGTAGGTAGTCACCGAGCAAAGTATCTTCCTCGTACGCCGAAGCGGGGATTGGCTCGCGCACCTCAACGTCGACCGATACCGGCCAACACGATTCGGCGTGATATCCGTATTGCTTTTTCAGCCACTTTGACGCCTTGTTTGCGATCGTTGCCATGGCCTCGGGGTCGACGGAGCCATCCGCCGCGGTGAATGTCCACCGCACCAGTAGCGGAATGCTGGGCGTCTGAGAACGAATCTCGCCGACCCGTTGAGCCAGCATGTCTTCCAGGTCGCTCCAGCCGGCCCCCGCTGACACCATGAGCCGCTCGTGTTGCCACCGCACGACGTCGCACGGGATGAAGCGCGAGTGGGTCTCGCGCGGCCGCTTCACGTCCACCAACGTGCAGCCGTGCGGTCCCGTGTTCCGGAAGTGCCGCCCCTGAGGAGACCCGGAATAATGGGCAACCGTGGGCTGGGAAAACAGCGTCTTGCGGTCAAGTTGCCCGCCCAGGGCCCAGTAGTCGATGTCACGTTTGCCCAGCGCCTGCTCGTCCGCCGCGCCGCCGAGAAGCGCCACGCAATACTGGCCGCTGGCCGGAGCCGCGAAACCGGTGGCGGATACCTCAGCGGTTCCGCCGCATCCCAAGATCGTCGCGACAAAGCCCGCGTTCGTTTCGTGGGTCCGCGCTTCCGGCGTGGCGTGACTGAAACAGTGCACGGAGTCCGGTAAGCGAACCTCCGGCGGCCACATCCGCGCCACGTCGTGCCCCTGGCTGCCCCAGTACACCGGAATCCCTTGACCCGCCAACCGTTCAAACTGTTCTCGCAGGAACGATACACTGCGAGGGTTGAGTCGCGTCAGATCCAAGAGGTCGCCGACCAGACAGAGGAAGGACACCTGCTCGGATATTGCAGTCTCGAAGACGCGTTCGGCCGCGCGGTAGGGCGCATCGATCAACACCTCGCGCAAGTGATCCGGAATCTCGGTCAACCCATGCAAGGGTTGGTCCAACTGAAAATCAGACGCATGTAAAAACCGAACTGGCAAATCCGACATGGGGACCTCCTTGCACCTGCTCTGCTCGACGCGCTGCAGCCGCGCCATGAGCCCGGTGAACCTTACCGCCGAACACGCCGCCACTGGGCCATCCTCTCCGCCGTGCCAGGTGGGCCAACGGACCTTGACACCTGCGTAGTCTAGCGGAGTCAGGGAAATGCTCAAATGGCGATTCCCACCGGTAGGCCGTGCCGAACGGATACAGCCAACACTTTGCACCACGCCCGACAGGCCGCGTCCAGAGGATCGATCAGCCGAGTTCGCGGACGCCATGCCACAAACAGGGAACGCTGCCAGACTGGGTAAACTAGACAATGGCCCCGGGTCCTAACGGGTGACAAAGAGACCAAACGCTTCATTCTTCACAAGCACAGGCGTCACGGGCGGACCAGTATCTGACCGCGTGGCCCCCCCATTGATCCCACGGCGTTGGTTGAATCGGGGCGTCATGTGCTGGAGAAGCACCGATTTTCCATCGCAGGTCATATAGCGATTGCGGCATTGAGTGTCCCTGCCCGGGTGCCGTGCCATACTGGCCCGCTGCGCCGATATGGCGCGCCGCTTCGCGGCACGCTCCGATGAAAGATCACACCCAAACCTGGCGCGGGATTGTGACGCTGACTTTCAAAGTCTGTCCCGAAGTTGAATCACGGCCCGAATTCCGATGGACGAGGAGCCTCCGGGGATCGCCGAAAAAGGCCAGAAATGCCCCAGGCTTGTCCTGGGGCTGATGACGTTCGTCGCTAAAGCCGAGCCCTTCTAGCCACTTGGACGCCACCGGCTTGTGCGGTGGAGTCTCACGTTGATTGATCGCAAGGCGAGGTGACACAACGACTAACGTAACAATGCGACCGGGCAATGCGGTGGCATTACCACGCGTTTTGCCACGCTTTCAGTGGCGTCCTTCGGGGATGGCGTCTGACGAGGGCCTCGGACGGCCATCGTTCGACATTTGGGGACAGGTTCTTATTGGAAACTCGGTATCCCCTGTCGCTTCATCGCTGACGCCGATGGAACTGCGTTCTTTCTTCACTTTTGGCACGCCCGTTGCTGTAGCTGCGTGGGAAGCACGAGGGAACTTGGTGATATGCCGGATTCTTGAGCGTGCTGGGCGAGGGCTTCTCGCGTCGTGATCAAAGAGGACGCACTTGACTCGCGACATGCGGGCCGAAGCGCTCCGCGTAAGGGGATGCACCCGCGAAGCCCGTAGCTGTCACTCCTCCGGTGGGTGAACAGGGACAACCTGACGGATTCCGGATGGATTCCGGATATTGAGATGGAACTCGATTTAAGGAGATACGGATGCGCATGAAGTGGATGATTCACACCGCGAACTTTTGTATCGCTGTTGCCGTGGCAAGCCTGGTCACCGGATGTGAGTGGGATCGACGCGGGCACAATGGCGCTTACCACCCGACCAGAGCCCCCCAGCAATCCCGGCAAGTCCCCTATCAGGGAGCGGCGGGAGCTCGCCAGCAGCCCGCGCCGACCCCATCGGCAACCGAGGATGAGGGGGGCGCTCTTGACCAATCGGGCGATTCCATGCCACGGACCACAAACTGAGAAAGGCAGCGGGATCGAAAGCACGTCGGTCTGCGTACTACTCAAGGCTGGACGATAAATCAGCCGGGGCGAGGGCCAAGGGGTTTGCATCACGGCCCTTGGCCTTCTTTGCGTCACAGCGCCACTAACACAGCGCCACTAACACAGCGCCACTAACACAGCGCCACTAACACAACGCCGCCCCTGCTATTGCAACAGGGGCGGCGCATCTTTGGTCGCGACCTCTTGAGCCCGCTTTCGTCTACTGCCTCGGAGGTTTGAACTGAGGCACGGGCTGCTTCTCGACCTTGCCTCGCTCGCCCCCCAAATTCGCAAGCCCCTCTTTCACGCGAGGGGTGATATCGATGGTCTTGACGTTATCGGCCTTGTAAACGATCTCCATGGCGACCACCTGAACGCCAGCTTCATCGGCGATCTCGGGAAGAAGCTGGGAGATATCCTGCTCAAATTGCTGGATGGCTTGCCCGCGGGATTGCTCAAACTGCTGCTGGATTTGCTGCATCTGCTGCTGATCCCCTTGCTGTTGGGCCTGCTGCATCTGGCTTTGAGCCGTGCTTAAGGCTCGCTCCACCTCCCCCTGTGCCGGATGCGCCTGGAAGGCCTCCTCCGCATCGTAGGTACCAACTTGTAGAGCGGGGGCATCCCCCTGGGCCTCTCCTCCCGGCCTGGCCTCTCCTCCCGGCCTGTCAATCTGGGCTTCGGCGGTCAAGTGACCGACCACCATGACGATGGCCGCTACGAGACCCACCGCCGTGGCGGTTCCAAGGAAGAACTTATTTGCGTTGCGTCGAACCATGATCCTGTGCTCCTGTTTGAAGGCCGGCCTTTTCTGGTGAACGCCAACCGTCCCATGGCCAGCCGTCAGTATGGGACCGCGCGTGTTTTGCCTGCAAGGTTTGTCTCAGTGGGTTAGCGCGAGCGGAGAGAAGGGCGTTCCGTCACGCGGATTCCAATTCTCGCCTCCCCCCAACTGGGAGGCGGTCTTGTTGATCGCGCTGTCGAGGATATGGAGGGGGGCCGCGTTTGCCCGACCTCACTACTGCCCGACGTCATGACTTGCGCGGAGCCAGCACACCGATTCGACGCGCTCTGGGACATCGCCATATCCGTGACCCAGATCCCTTTCGGAGGCCTCCAAAGCCCCGCACCCGGGCAGATTAAAAAACCGCAACAAAACCAGTCAGCTTTCCTTTCTAGGGGGTTTTGCGGGCGCGAACCACGTTTTGTTACGGGCTGTAGGCTCCTGCTTTCCCTGTTGTCCCCCAAGTCTGTGTCCCGCAAATCCGCTCCTTCCGTGGCGGGGACTACGTGCCCGTCACCGTCCGCACCGTTTGAATCAGCTCTTTCATCGCAAACGGCTTGTCCAGCACGGTGACCGCGCCCAACTCGCGGGCCCGCTCATGCGTCTCCTCGTCGCCAAAAGCCGTAATGAGGACAGTGGGCGGGCAAGCCCCCGCCCAGTGACTCTCTTTGAGGATTCTCAGGACGTCCAACCCGCTCATGTTGGGCATCCGAATGTCGGAGACGAGCACGTCGTACGTCTCGGAGAAGTCATGATTCGCGGTCTGGCAAGACAACGTGTCATGACCGCAGGTTTGAAGGCAGTGGGAACCATCCACGCATTCGGTCACCTCCCAACCCTCCCGCCGAAGGGCTTCCGCCAGCATCTCGCGCATGACAT
Organism: Planctomycetota bacterium; assembly: GCA_051745935.1. Classification (GTDB taxonomy): domain Bacteria; phylum Planctomycetota; class Planctomycetia; order Pirellulales; family Pirellulaceae; genus JBNJEM01. The sequence continues at coordinate 7,093 of JBNJEM010000102.1, read as the reverse complement.
CATCGTCCTCGATCAGCAGGACGTGAGGCATTTTGCGGTCGAGCGGCGTGCGTCCCTGGTCATGCTGAGGGCCATTGGAGTAATTACTGGTCATCTTCAACCTGTTTTTCGGTCCATAAAGACTTCAACCATTTTGGTTAGCCGCAAGCGGCGCGCCAAACGCCAAAATGAATCGGCGCGTGTGGCGGAACCCTTGGCGGGGCGTGTGATTCCAGCGGCGAGAAAAAGGGTGATGGTCGCGGTGGATCAGCCGGTCACGATCCCGTTTGCCCGCCTCAGGACCAGGCCGGGGCGCGTCAGAGTAGCACAGTGAGTCATTTTGGCTCGCTCGCCGCCCCGCCACAGCCGCTACAGTCCCCAGCGTTCGAGTTTTCGGTACAACGTTCGCCGGCCCAGGCCAAGAATGCGAGCGGCAATGCTCTTGTTGCCGCCCACCTTCTCCAGCACATGCTGCACATACGTCCGTTCGACTTGTTCCAGCGGGAGCAGTTCGTCCGGGAAATCCCCACCCAGAACCATTCGTGCAGGCTGGTAGTCTCGGATTGTCGAGGGGAGGTCTTCGACGGCGAGCTCCTCGAACCGGGTCAGGGCCACGGCACGTTCCATGGCATTTCGCAGTTCGCGAACGTTGCCGGGCCAACGGTAGGCAAGCAGCTTTTCCGCCACCCCGGGCGAAAGCCCCTTGACCGCTTTGTTGCTGCGCTGGGCGACTTGCTGGAGGAAGTGCTGGGACAAAAGCAGGATATCGTTGCCCCGGGCTCGCAGCGGCGGGACCTCGATTCGAACGACGTTGATCCGGAAAAACAGGTCTTCCCGGAATTCGCCCTCTTTCACGGCCGCTTCCAGGTCGCGGTTGGTGCCGGCCAGCACGCGGACGTCGCAGTCGACCTCCAGGTTCTCGCCCACGGGCCGAATGGCGCCGGTTTCCAACGCGCGCAGGAGTTTCGGCTGTAGTTCCAGCGGGATCTCGGTGATTTCGTCGAGGAAAAGCGTGCCCCCATCGGCCTCCATGAACAGCCCTTGGCGATCGGACTTCGCACCCGTAAAGGCGCCGTGGGCGTGGCCAAAGAACTCGCTTTCCAATAGCGGTCCGGGCAAGGCGGCGCAGTTCACCGGTACGAAAGCGCCAGGCCGTCGTTCGCTGCGATGATGCAGCGCCCGGGCGACCAGTTCCTTGCCGGTGCCGGATTCGCCGGTGATCACCACCGGGACCGGCTCGTCAGCAACACGCGAAATCTGGGCGAACAGCTGTTCCATGCACCGGCTCCGGCCCACGAACTCGCCGAAGTCCCCCGCCTGATCACGACACCCCTTCAGGAATCGCACCTGCTCCTGGAGCGAGCGATGCTTCAAGGCCCGTTCGATCACCAGTCCCAGCATGTCGCGTTCGATCGGCTTGGTCACGAAATCGTAGGCTCCCGCCCGAATCGCCTCGACGGCGTTATCGAGGCTGCCAAAGGCGGTGATCACAATGACCGGAACGTCGGGGCGGTTCTCAGCCAGGCGATGGCAGAAATCGATGCCGTTGAGTCCGGGCATCTTGAGGTCGGTCACCACGGTGTCGAACGGTTCAGCCATGAAATGCTCGAACGCCTCCTTGGCGTCCGTTCGCCATTGAACCCGGTGACCGCGTCGAACAAGGTCGTCGTGGAGCATCTCGCACATGCTCCGGTCATCGTCAACGATGAGAATACGGCCAGTCATGGAGACTCCTCTTGTGGGATATGCACCGTAAAACAGCTGCCCACCCCCAGCTTGCTCTGGACATCGATCCACCCGCCGTGCTCGCGGACGATCCCGTACGTGATGGACAGGCCCAGACCGGTCCCCCGGCCCACGTCCTTGGTGGTGAAGAAGGGATCAAAGACGTGCGGAAGATCCTCTTCGGCTATCCCGACCCCATCGTCTTTAACCGCGATCCGCAAGAAGCGGCCGGCGGACGCGTCGACGTCGCCCGGCGGCGTGGTCCTCGCCGATTCAATGGTCACGACCACGTCCGTGGCCTCGAGCACGGATTGCAAGGCATTTTCGATGAGATTCGTCATCACCTGCTGCATCTGTACCGGGTCCATCTTCGCGACAAGCGAGGATCGGCCATCCCGCGATTCAACCTGAACCTTCGCGTTATAGCCAAGACAACTGACCAGTTCAACGGCATGGCGAACCACCTCTTCGCCGTTGATTTCAACCCGCTTGGGAGGACGCTGCCGCGCGAAATCGAGCAAGTGCCGGATGATTTGCGTCATGCGATCCGCCTGGGATTTGATTGTGTCGGCATTCGTCTGGATTTCTTGGGAACAGAGCGGTATCGCGTCATCGGAAATCATCCCCGCCCGGCCGCCAATGACGTTCAGCGGCGTCCCGAGCTCGTGGGCGATGCCCGAAGCGAGTCGACCGATCGTGGTCAGGCGGTCCATGTGCCGCATCTGTTCCATGGCCGAGATGCGTTTCTGCGTCTCGGCGTGTTCTCGCTCCCGAGCGGCGGATAACCGCGCGCACATGTCGTTCAGCCCTTCCGCCAAGGTAGAGAGTTCGTCCCGGCTTCTCAGCGTCACCTGCTCCGACAGATTGCCCTCGCCGATCCGGTTAATTCTCGCCCGTAGCCGACTCAAGGGGCGACCAATCACGAAAACGCCCAACACGATCACCACCGCTCCGCTGGCGAGCACAATGATACTACCGACGATGATCTCGCGAACGAGAGCGTGCCGAACGTATCGGCTTCGATCTTCCAAGGCTTCAGCCAGTTGGATGACCCCCTCCGCTTCCGGAACGTCGATCGGCACGAAGAAATACTGCACCTGGCCCTTTTCCCCCTGGCGTTTCCGTAGAGCAACCGTCTCGCCGCTGGTCAGCTTCCCCAGTGAGTCCGCGTCCAGCCGGGCGTTCAGCCCCTCTTCCCCCTCGAACGGAACCCACGACAACTCCATCGGATGACTCCCCACGTTCATCACTTCAATCAGGTCCAGCGCGCGGCCTCTGCCGTTTGCCGTCCAGCTATCGCGAACCGAAGCCCGCAATATGCGTCCCAGCAGCCGGGCGTCTCGCTGAATCGCTTCATCCAGACGAGCGGTCTCCCGTTGGACCGTCAAAATGCCTTCCACCGTGCGGATCGCGACCAGCACCAGGAAGATCGCGAAGACGAATTTGAGCGCAACTTTCATGATCTCATCTCAGTCCGACACCCAAACACCAGCCCCAAGGCAAAGCAAAACGGACCACGATCAAAAACATCGCCCACCAACCGCAAGCGACGGGAACAAACACTGCTTTTGTAATGCTTTAACATCAGTCGAATAATTCGTGCCCGAAAATACGGGGGCCCGCCGAGCCCGTCGAAAACGCCCCGTCCACGGCCTCGGAGGGCCATTTCCACCAGGTTGCGACAATAGTTTACCGGGCGGCGCTCAGCGCTCTAAAGGGGGGGGCGGTTCCAGCCCCCAAGATTGCAATGCCCGTGCCAACGCCAGGCCGGGGAACAAGAACGGAAGAAAAAAGCCCAATGTGGACCACCGAGTGTTTATCGTGCCACCCTCCTGTTAGACCGGTCGCGGCTGACTTTCTCCGCCGTGAGTCCGACCAACGGGAGGACGGTCTGCGCCGGGCCGCGTTCCACCCGGACAAATCCGACCGCCTGTTAGACCGGTCGCGGCTGACTTTCTCCGCCGTGAGTCCGACCAACGGGAGGACGGTCTGCGCCGGGCAGCGTTCCATCCGGAAAAACCCAACCGCCTGAAAAATAACCAGCGTGGGCTCGCTTCGCTTGACCGCATCCAAACCGGGAACGCTCGCCCCGGGGCACTGGCGGAGCGAGCGTCAAAACGGATCTTCCAGTAGATTCTGACAAGAGAACGGCCCTTAAGTGGTTTCATATCAATGGGTTTTGCGTTGTTCCGTGCGCTTCTCTCTAGTGGCCACTTGGACGCCTCGGTCGACCATGGACTTGGGTAGGGTCACGCCGCCGACATCCAGCAGCCCCTGAAGACTTGGCTGTGGTTTTGGGAAAACACGCCCCGATCTTGCAATTCAGGGTTGATTATATCCATTCTCACGTGATTGGCTCCCCTCGCGGCGCACATGTTTTTGTCCTGCATGTTTTTGTCCTCAAATGACAGTTGACAAAAAGATGCAGGACAAAAATATCACATTTTATCCAAAACATTCAGTGGCTACGCTTCCGCCCTTGAAACACGCTAACTGGTTGTAAATAAACAGCTTACGCTAAAACAGAGCTGGAACATCCGTCAAAAACGCCACGACTCCCAGGAGGTAACCAACGCGAGCACGGCCCGGGCGCCCCCCCCATTGGTGGCCATTCCCGTTCTGCCTGAGATTGGCGCTAAGCCTTAGAGGGGGTTTTTGAACGGCGTGCAGGAAGGCACTAGCGGCGCCGAACGGGGGGTTGGAGTCCAGAACCATGATTGCGGGGCCGAAATCGGCGTTATCAGGGCCGTTGAACTCGCGAGTAAACTGTGCAGTTTCCGTGGGCTGGGTTCCCCTCGCGTTTGAGCAACACCCTCTTAGACAATGGCGGCATGCGACATTATCGTGGGGCTGGATGTTTGGGTGAACGGAAACCAACGAACTTGGTGCGTTCCTGTACGCTCGGATCGTGGAGTCGCGGGCCAAACTGGGCCCCCAGACGGGAAACAACAGTCTGTACGGGCACGGCACCACCAGCTCGGTCAATCTCCCTCTCCTATCGCCTCGATACCTCAATATTCTTCCAGCCCCCATTTCCGGAGGGCTACTCTCGATCGCTCAACTCGCGTGAAACGGTCATCTTCAAGAATTCGACTCCGAGTGGCGCGTTCGTCATGGCCCTCGCCAACTGCTACATTGAGTTCCTCTGGCGTGGCGGGACACCTCCAGCGTTCAAGTAGCAAGACGGCCTTGTCCGTTACGGAACCTCGCCACCAAACAGGCAAATCATCAATGCTGCGTATGGAAGCAAATTCCTTTTTCCAATCCGAATGCACCGAGCCCACCAGTCCCAAGTCCGTCAAAATAGCGGTCAGCTTCTCTAAATCCACGAGCCCGGTATCATCTGTTACATCCTCCATAAGTACGGCCGTTGGAAAGCCCGCGCGAACAAGCCATTGGTTTTGAGCATTGAGTCTGTAGGGACCGGCGAGCCAGAGTAGAAGCTGAAGCGACCGCTCTCGAAGTTCCTCACTGGCATTTCTCGTGGCATGGCTCAGTGTCGCGCGACAATACTCGCTTTGATAGGGAACCCCCACCCCGAGAGCGTTTCGGAGGCTATTGACGCGCCAGCCGATCGGGCGAAATTGTTCACACTCAAGTAACGTCCCAATCTCTCTCGCGGCTGCGTTTTCTAGTTGAGCGACCCGCTGCCGTGTGATGTGAAATTGGTGAGCCAGGTCGTCCAAGGATGAGCGGGTGGAGATGGGGGAACGAGCCAGGACTATTTGGCGCCTTCTCGCGTCCAACTGGCCAAGACACGTGTCAATCAAGGCGCCAATGTCCACTTTGTTGGCCTCGCCGGCCAGCGAACCAAGTGATAGCGATTTGATTGCGGACCAGTCCGCCGCGATGTCCGCTGGTAGATCTCCATGCCGCAAAACCTCGCATAGGTCGCCGATGGAATGTGCATGCTCCTCTGTCCCCGCCCATCGCATTAGGTTCCTGGCGGCGTCTCGCACCGATACAGGTAGACCTTCCCAAAGCGAGGAGGCGGCGTCATCGGGGCGAACAGCGTCTCGACGCGCTGTGTTAACCGCAGAATCCTCGAGCCCATTGGCTGAAATCGCAACTCGCACCGCAAGAGACAAAAGATCTCCGACACTCGCCTCGCCCATTCCCTGTATTGCATACAGATCGCCGACCGTGCGAGGAAGCAAATCTTCCCAAGTCTGGATTTTGCGTTTGTGAAGACAGTTCCTTGTGCGCACCGAAAGCTGGCTTAATTGGATGGAGCACTGTGCCACTCCATCCAATTGCGGTAAAAGCTCGCGAAGACAAGCGTGCCGATTCGCCAGTAAACGCCGAAGAGCTTTGCGAACGTTCCTGCTTGATGGTTCCGGGAGTGCCGAGATCTCAGCCTGGGAAGGGCAACCGCGCTCGCGTAACGTGCCATTCGTCACGCCTGAGCGACGTACCGCGGCCTCGAGCAAATCAATCACACTTCGCTCCCCAAAACTCCTGATTCTCATTAGATCCGAGATCGTCATGTCAAGCAGATCACCCCATTGGTGAATCGCTTGGTTGTTCAGACAGTTTCGCGTGCGCACCAACAAGGACTCCGTGTCAATGCGCGATTCGGATTGCAGGGAAAGCCCCGGAATCAATTCGCGAAGGCATGTGTCAGGTAGAAGTAGACACGCCCGTGCCTGTTCAGTTACTTGGTCATCGGAAAGGTCGGACATGCTCGGAGCCTCGGCGCAATTGAAACAGGAGTAACCCTTTAGCCGTCTGAAGTAGAATCCTGGCTTCGTGATCACAAATCCCTTATGGCGTACCCTGTTTAACCGCAAGGCCAGAGTCCGCTCGGCCGCGCATTGAACCGGCAAGGATCCGTGACAGCGGACGGCGGCCCGCTCGCTCTACAGGGCCGTTGTCCAACCCTCATTGCCTGGAAGAGCCGTACTTCAGTTCGCTAAAACGTTACCAACAGGACAACCATCGGATCAGTAAATACCAACCTGAAACGCGCAGTGGAAACTGTCAACCCTACGTTGAGCCGCCATATTGAGCCGCCAGCACGCAGCCTGTTCGCAAATCGTGCCAGATACTCCACATAGGCTACCGGAAGGGTCGCTTTCCGAGTCTCCAAAATGCCCAGGGGGTCGCCGCAACGGCCCGACGACGGCACCGGCGAACCAATCCCCGAGTTGGTAACGCTGCTGGCTTCCCGCCACTCGCGGAAGCTTTGGCAGAAGCCGCAAGCGTTCTCCCGGCGGCCAGATCGAGCGTGAAACTCGGGCCGGTCACTGAACGCTTCCAATCAGCTGTCAGACGAATCCGTGGCGTAGCTTACGGCCTCCCCAGTCAAGGGGGTGGCGATTGGGGGGGGGAAAATGCCGCGCCGTCGAGACGGATTGCTACGCGTCTCTCGGCGGCTCGCGGGCCGGAT
>JBNJEM010000101.1:0-15791 GCA_051745935.1 Planctomycetota bacterium | reverse complement strand
GGTTCGGGAGAAGTTTTACTGGATTTGTGGCAGAAGGCGTTTCGGGCGGGCATCCCGCTGGAGATTCTCGGAACCGACGTTAACCCACACGCCGTGGAGTTTGCCCGGGAACGTGCTGCCCAACGCAAGATCCCCGTCGATTGTCGTGTCTGCAATGCGGTGACCGGCGAACTGCCTTCCGGTTTCGACGTGGTCATCAGCTCCCTGTTTTTTCACCATCTTGCCGAAGACCAGGCCGCCGCGCTGCTTCAAAAGATGGCTGACGCGGCACGCCACCTCGTACTGGTGAACGACTTGCACCGAAGCCGAGCGGGGTTGGTCCTCGTGGCCACGGCTTCGCGGGTCGTTACAACCTCGCGCGTGGTGCATATCGACGCCGTGCGTTCGTTGCGTGCGGCGTTCACCGTAAGTGAAATGCGATTGCTCGCCGACGCCGTCGGGTTGGAAGGAGTAGCGGTCGGACATCGCTGGCCATGCCGTTTCTTGCTTTCCTGGGAGCGGCGGTGATTTACGCTTCCATGTATTGGAGGCGTGGATCAGTTTGGCGTGTGGCGTAATCGAACCAGGGAGGGGCGCACGCGTCGAACGGCCCCGGACCTAACATTCCACACTTCTTGTCCTGGCGTCCCCTTCTTTGTCCAGAGTGCTTCGTGCGACGCGTCATCAGCGGATCATACGCCCCAAAGGTCCCCTGAAGCCATCGCTCGGTAAGCCTCCTCGAACTGCCGCAGCGACGTCTTGCTGAATTCCGGTTCGATATGCACGGCGTCGCGGGCGATTCGTTCGCAGTATCCGCAGCTTCCGCAATCCGTCGAGGCGCAGTCGCGTTCCTTGAAGGCTTCGACAAAATCGTCTGGGATCCGCGAGTTGTCGATCACCACCGGTTGGCGATCGATGGGAAAGAGCATCCCTTGACTGCGGACGACCTTCAGCAAGGGCGTCAGTTTCAGCGGATTGATCTGAAACGGCTTGAAGAAATGCCGCAGGATCCAGAATCGCGACCTCTTCAGTGGTTGGCGAAAACCGTACGACAGGACCAGTTCCGCGAGGTTTCCTTCGAATTGGCGCTCGCTGTAAGCCTTGACCCGTTTAATGAGTTCCTCGGAAGGCATCCCCCGCTCGATCAGTTTGAACGTCGTGTATCCCATCTCCTCGTAGACCGTCAGGTCTTCCGGGCGGATCCACGCCGACTTGATGAACATCGAGGGGTCCCGCAGTCGGAGGTGAGAGCATCGCAGAAAGCAATAATCGAGGAAGATCCCGCCGGACCCGTCGGAGGCGTGGGCAAAACCGTTCTGGTGATAGTTTTGCAACGCGCAATTCGGCAGACAGGAGTGGTTCGCGATCAACTGCAGATCGCAATCGACCGCTTCGCGTATCGCCGCGAGTCGTGCGAAATTGCGATTGATCGAAAAACTCTCCAGGTTGATGGCGTCGGCTCCAAGGCTCTCCCAGAACTTCGCCCGCCGGGGCGTATCGACCTGGGCATAGATTCCGACCTTGATTTTGAACTCCGGAAACCGCGACTTGACGACCTCCAGCAGAAACGGCGTCGATACGGTCAGGCGCCGGATGCCCACGTCGCCCAGTCGCTCAAGCATTCGCATCAGGCGTTTTTGCCATCGGCGTGTCCATTCGCGGTTGCCTTGGCAAGAACTGTTCAGCAGGTAGTTGAAAGCGATGCCGTGTTCTTCCAGCAATGCGACGTATTCTCGGATGCCTCGGTTGGTGATCGGGGTGCCCATGTAACTCGGGCGACCGCCCCCGACGAAATCGCCCGGCAGCTTCCCGTAGACCTCGCGAACCGGGTACCGTGCCATTTCCGGCACGACCTCCGGGTCGAAGTTCGCTGCGACGGTCAGTTCCATCCTTACCCCTCTCGGTCTTCCGCGCCGGGAACCTCGCCGACGATGCACCCGTATCGCATGGCTCCCGACTTATACGCGTCGAGCATGCTCGTGAATCGATCGAGAAACGGCACGAACCGCCGATCGATCATACGCGCAATCGCGTGCAACCGCGTCCGATAAACACGTTTCAGGCAGATCTCCCACGTCTGTTGCACCTGCCGAGTCCAATCTTCCGCGATGGTCACCCCAACGCCGCCCGCCGCCAGCCAGTTGCCGTACTCCTCCATGGTTCCTAGCGACGGACACAGCATGCCGTCGCAGACCTCGTCGATCTGCTGCTTTATGTTTTCCGAACAGGGCTCATCGGCGGCGAGCCATGCACACACGCCGATTCGGCCGCCGGGCCGCAACCATCGCGCGGCCTGCTGGAAAAATCGGGGTTTGTCAAAAAGATGCTCGCTGCACTCGATGATCCAAATGACATCGAACGATTCGGCGGGAAAATCGAGACGTTCCGCGTCCGCCGTCCGGAAATCCGTTCGCGACACCACGCCATGCCACGAGGCGGACCACGTCGCCCACATCCGCTGCACGCGACTGAGTGTGATGCCGGTCACGTGGCACTTGTGCCTCCGGGCGAGGTGGATGGCCGATCCGCCCATGCCGCATCCGACATCGAGCACCTGCTCGCCGCACTGGATGTCGATCCGTTGGCCGAACTGCTCAATCAAATTCTCCTGCGCGGCCTTCGGCGACTCGTCGCCGTACCACAGTCCATGATGCACGTGGCGGCCCCAAAGTAGCCAGTAGAAGATGGTCCCCACGTCGTAGTGGCTGGCGATCGCCGATTTACTCAGAGCGGGTCGTGCCATTCACGTTCTCCAGGACTTTCGCGCGCGGTCGTCTACACAAAGAGCGCGGCCTCCGCGACCAACCCCGGGCCGAACCCCAAGGCCAGGCACGGCAGCGGCGCGCGGCGACGCCGCAGTCTTTCCAGCACATAGAGGATGGTCGCCGACGACATGTTGCCGTGTTCGCGAAGCACTTCATACGAAACCTGGGTCGCGTCAGAAGGAAGCTCCAACGCGGCCGCCACGCTCTCGACGATTCTCGGGCCTCCGGGATGGATCGCCCAGGATGCGACATCTTCGATCGTCAACCTTTGGGTCTCCAGCCAACCGGCGAGCCACGGTCGCAGATGCTCGGCGATGAGATCGGGAACCCGCGGGGAGAGCGTCATGTGAAATCCGTGGTCGCCGATGCGCCACGTCATCGCGTCCTCGGCGTTCGGAATCATGTACGAACCGACTGCTCCAAGGCTCCACGGCTCGGCATCTGCATCCGCACGGGCGACTAGCGGTCCGGCCACTAGTGCCGCAGCCCCATCCGCAAACAATGCGTTAGCCACTAGGTGCTGCGGGTCTGACCGGTATTGGTAGTGGAGGCTGCAAAGTTCGACGGCGCACATCAGAATCCGCGACGCCGAATCGGCGGTTGCGAACGCCTTGGCCACGCCAAGGCCGTTCAGCACGCCGTGGCACCCCATGAACCCGACATTGACGCGGGAGACTGCGCTCGAAAGCCCGAGTTCGTCGATCAGTTTGAATTCCACTCCCGGTGCGTTGAACCCGGTGCATGAAACCGTGATGAGATGGGTGATCTCTTGCGTCGAAACCTGTGCGTCGGCCAACGCCTCCCGGGCAGCGTTCATGGCCAACGGCGCAGCGTCGGAAGCATAGCGATCCATCCGCTGTTCGGTTCCCGGACCGCGATCGTCGGCGAAAACTGCCGCCGGGTAGAAGGACTGGCGAGGTCCGTTGCCGTTTCGCGAATCGAGCAGAACACTTCGGCGACGCTCGACATGAGTGCGCCGAAACAGGCAAGGCAACGCCCGCTTGGCTTTCTGGTCGCCGTGAATGAACGTCCCGGCAATGGTCGCAGCCTCGCCCTGATCGATCGAGAACTCAGGTCCCGCGGTGCCGAGTCCCAGCAGAACTAAACTCATGGGGAACCTCTTGCAGGCTGACGGATCTAGATGAGAACGCTAACCATGCCAATCCCCATCCAGCCACTGAAATCACTCAAACTACGCGACAGTCCCCCCTCTTGTCAAGATTGTGCTCTGTTTTCCATCCGTTCTTCCGAGGTCATGGACTGATCGGGCGGGCTCTTGGGACGATCCGGGCTGTGTGACTTTTCGCGGACTGTACCGAACAGGTGAGCAGAGCCCAGACAGACGAGAATGGGGCAGTCTTGGTGGTTGTCCGTGGTGAACGCGACGCTTTGTGATCGGCCGGTGAGCGATGAGCTGTAATGAGCCAAGAACGACCTGAGCGGTCTGCGGTACCGCCGCCGCAGTCGGGGCGACACCTCCGCGCCGGAGCAGCTATCCCGGCGATTTGCAGAGCGTTTCAAGACCCGACAGTGGCCGGCCGATCGGCCGCTACCGGCGGTTTACTTTGACCCTCGTGCGGTCGAATTGGAACCCGCCAAGCGCGCTTGCCTGCACGCCAAAACCGTGGTGGTCGATGGCCACACGGTATTCGTCTCCTCGGCCAACTTCACCGAAGCCGCCCAAGAGCGGAACATCGAAATCGGCCTCCTCGTCAAATCCCCCCGCCTCGCCGAGCAGATCACCAGCCACTTCAACGCCCTCACAGGTGCAGGCCTATTGCAGCGGATTATCCGAAGTCACGCGTTGGGCCGACAAGGGGGAAGGTGCATTGAGCACTGCCAACTGAGCGAAACGGGAAGTAACTCCCGCACATGACCGGTGATTCCGCAAACGATATGACACACCTGTCCGCCAGCGTCGTACCACGCATCCATTGCTCGCTCGCTCATATTGCGTGGATCACAGACCGGCGTTAGGCTGGCATGGAACGAATCTTCGAGGCTGCAACGCGGGTGGCGAACACGACGGCTACCGCCGAAGGAGGGAATATCGAATATCGAGCAAGGAATTTCGAATGATGAAGTTCGGCAGAACAGGGATCAACATGCGTGAACAATAATCTCATATCAGCTTTTGTTTGCGTTCATTAGCGGTTCTGTTTCTGTAAACTCGTGAACGGTTACCTCGCTGGGCTGTTCACGATCGACATCGAATTCCGCAGCGAGATGAGCAATCACCTGCACGGGGTGCTTCGTCCCTGCCCTCGGGCGGCCAAGCGATTGTTTGCGGTGGAGGTGGCTCGGCGGTGGTTGACCATCACGAAGCTGGCCAAGTGCATGACCGATGAGCTGCCGGTGCCCGATGAAGAGCGGGGCCAGGAATTGGCCAAGGACAAGAAGCGGATCCAGAAGCTGCGGAAGCGGCTCTGTAGCATTTCGTGGTTCATGGGTATTCTGTCCGAGAATATTGCTCGCCGCGCGAATCACGAGGATGATTGCCGCGGCCGCTTCTGGGAGAGGCGATTCCGCTGCCGTGAATGTGCCGATCCCAGCGCGATTCTGCTCTGTGGCATCTATGTCGATTTGAATCCGATCAAGGCGGGCGAGGCGGACAGCCCGGAGACGGCGCCGTATACGTCGGTCTTTCAGCGAATCCACGCGCGAGGGCAGCGGAAGAACGCGCGGGATCGATCGGACGGGTGGATGGCCGAACTGACGTTGCAACCGGAGAACAAGGCGACGCGCGCGCTGGCCGACAGTTCGCGCACGCACACGCCGGGCGTCCGACATGAGGATTCTGCCGATGTCGTTGGATTCATACGTGCGGCTGCTCGACTGGACGGCCCGCATGTTACGCTCCGGCGAGCGATCAACGATCCCCAAGGATTTGGCCTCGATCTTGGATCACATGGCGATCGAGGAAGCGGTCTGGCTGGACACGGTGGACCAGTATGACGAGTTGTTTTGTCATGCCGTGGGATCGTGTTCATCACTCGGGAAGGTGGCGGAGCGGACGGAGGCGTCCCACCTGAAGGGCGCGTCGGCCAGCCGCCGGGTGTTCAAGTAGCCGACCTCTCCCGGCTCGCGTTCCGGCCGGTCATTCCCGCGGTTGTACGAACCGGTCCGTGGCTGGCTGAACGCGTTGCTCTCCCAACGACGCCGACGCAACCTCGTCATGTTTTGACGCCGACGCCAGCCTGTTGTCGCAGTGCGCGCTGTTCGGGCCACGTATCGGTTCAGCTGCCTACTTCTCGCGTGCTTCCTCTCGCTCTGGTGACTCGATGACCTCACGGTTGCCATGGTTCTTCCGTGCACTGGCCTTTTCGCTTGTCTTCCCCGTTCCAGAATCCTTGACAAAGCCCGCGGATTCACACCGAAAATCAGAGTGTCTGCTCCCGTAACCGTCCCGCTCCCGTCCCCAAAAGAGCCGCGCCATGACCGCCGAGCTTATGGCCGAACCAAGCCGAAAGCCGCTTAGATTCCAGGATCGCCCAATCATATGGTGCATGGTCTATTCCGCCCTGCGCGAGGCGGGAGACCTGGTGGGGGCCAAATGAACAGGTCGCCTTGGCGTTTCCACCGACTCGCGGAAGTCACCGGCGTAAAGTCCAATCCGGTCGAACGGGATCGGCTCGAACAGTGTCAGTTCCAGGATCCGGGCATCGGGTCGCAAGGTAAAGTCGGTGGCTGAACGGAAGCCGAGTGATTCAAGGGACCCTTGGAACATATTGTTGGCCATGTACACGTTTTGCCCGTTCTCGCGCATCGCCGCCCGGGGGCAATTCACCAGGATGTTGGCCGACAGAAAATTGCGATTCGGGTTCTCCTTCAAGCGAGTTAGCGACGGAAAACGCTCCAGTCGCCGCCGGTTGACTCCCTGCTCAATTTTGGCCTGGATGTCTGGCCTAGCAAGGGTCTGAACGTAGCGGGCCTCGCTCCAGGGCGAAAAGCTCCAAGAAGCCTGGCAATCGACGAACAAATTATTGTGAACCATGTTGTCCTTGCCGCCGTGGATTTGCACGGCCCCAAAGCGACCGCCCGCCGCCCGTTCGAAGACATTACCGAAGACGAACGTGGCGGAGATCATGTCATCGAGCCGGATGCCACACTGACCGGCCACATCGTGGGAGCTGGAGATGTCGCGCCAGTGATTCCAGAAGAATCGATTGCCGCGATAGGTGGGATCACCCCAGACGTCGATTCCCCCTTGGTCGTCGAATTCGTGAACCACGTTACACACCCGGTTCAGGGCAACGGTGTGCAGGTCTCCCTCGATCCGAAGGGCATGGTGAGGAGAGTCGAAAATCAAATTGTGCAATGCACAATGCCCCACATCGTCAATATGCAAAGCCGGCGCGTACGATCGGTCCACGCGTGCGAAATCGGCGATCATGCAATTGGTGACAAAGTGTCGGCCGGGAACGAGTTCAGTCCGGTCGCCGCCGCGCATCCGCACACCTCCGGCGCCGAGGCTGTACAGATCGCAGCCGGCCGCCCCGCATCCGGATCCTCCGGCAATCACCAACGCGTTTCCTCCCACATGCTTTACCGTGCAGCCCGCCAGCAGACAGTCCACGCACCCATCCAGAGCAATACCATCCGCTCGCGCGTTTTCAAACGTCAACCCTTGGATGAGCATGCACTCAGCGTTTTGGATGCGAATAAATGGTGTTTCCAGGATCGGAAACTGCGCTGTCACGTTCCCTTGATCATCACGCGGCAGGTCGTCGGGTGGCCAAAAGTAGAGCAATCCACGTTCGCGATCGAGGAACCACTCGCCCGGCGTGTCGATCTCCTCAAAGACATTGACGAAGTGGAACGGCATTCCCTGCCGAAACCCGTACCCGCTGCCGGGCCCCGCATGAATACGTCCTGCCTCGAGATCGAGTTGCTCGACCGGCACGAGCCGCGACGCCCAGAGTCGGCCCCATTTCCCCTCCATCCACGGATCTTGCGGCGACTCCCATTGCGCCAACCGTTCATGGCGAAAACTGAACTCCCCCGCTTTACCCGCCTCTGGCGTGTCCCGGCCCCCGCGGTGCACCTCGCCGGTCAGCAGTTCCGGCTGATCCGCGTTCGGCCACCGCGCCAGCGTCATGGCGCGATCGCCGGCGAAGAGATCCACCCACGGCGGGACTGGATACGACGAACGCCCCATGCCTCGGCAAACCATTTCACCAAAATCCTCCACACCCGCGGCCCGCGGGTCGCTCACCATTACATGGTCCCGCGCTTTCGCTGGCAGCCTGGCAAGCATGTCTTGATCTTTAACCGGTCGAAAGTTGCGCAGTTGGCAGCCGCCATCGAACACTGGTTTCTCGTTCTTGTACGCACGGATGATCGTCGGCGCGAACGGCGACCTTCGACCTGAGTCCTGTTTTGCAAGTTCGAGGGTCGACCGCACCGGATAACGGCCGCCGCGCACGAAGATGACGGCAGGCTTAGTCCCACGACCTTCCCGGTCACGCCGCTTGCGAAGCGCATCGCGGGCAGCTTCAAGTGTCGCGAACGGCGCGTCCCTGGTTCCGGGATTCGCGTCATCGCCATCCGGCGCGACGAAATACTCGCAATGTTCCGTACTGGGATCGCTCTGCACCGAACTGAACGGTCGCCAGCGCTTCAACACCTCATCCAACGGCACCGAGGCTTCATACCCTTCACGGACCAGCGCCAACCATTCACTGATTTCCGGTTGGCCCTTCAAAGTTTCGGCCAGTTGCGATATGGTAGTGCCGCGTTTGTTCGAGGAACCGGCGGCCTGCTGCATCTTGGCTTCGGCTTTCTGCGACACGATGTCGACGCGGGTACGGCTCGCCAGCCCATCCTGTGCCAGCAACTCGTCGTAGACCTTGACCGCCGCGTCGGTCCGGCCAGCTCGGACTAGAGCCTCGGCAAGCGCGAGCCCAACCACAGTGTGCATCTCACCATCGGTCGATTCGTACAGCTCTCGGTACACTTCGACCGGGGCTCGCACGGGAACCGCGCCGCCAATCTGGCTGGGGTCAGTCGCTTTGGGCAATAGACGCGCGGCCGCGGTTTTCTTCCAACGCGGCGCGGCGGCCGTGCGATAAACGTTGACGTACACATCCACCGCTTCCGCGTTCCTTTGAAGATGACTGAGAACATCGCCCAGCAGAATCCGAGCAAGCGTCCGCGCGCCAGGATCGAGTGTCTCATCGCTCACCACGGCCCGGAGCCGATCACGCGCCTCCTTCGGTTCACCGTCCCGCAATGCCTGGTTGGCCGCGGCAATTCGTTTCGCGGCGTCTCGATCGACCGCTTCTGGCGCCAGGGCCAATGCAATCGCCTCCTCCGCGGCAATGGGCCGGCCGTGGAAATCAAACTGGTCGATATCCATGAGGTTCGAGCCGACACCGGCTCCCGCGAATCCAACCCGCAATGTGCCGCTGCTCGGCGGCGTGTATGGACCATCATACGCGTTCTCGGCCACTAGCATGCCGTTCACGTAGAGGCGCATCATGTGTCCGTCCCAACTGCCGACCACATGGGTCCACACTCCGCGCTGCAAAACCGGTTCGCCCGTTGCTGACACCGCACTGCGTGGCTTCGGGCGTCCAATCTGGAACCGCGGCGTACGACGATCCGCATCCACGTACGCGCGAAAACCGCTCCAGTAACCGTCGCCGGCGGCCAGCAGCATGCCGTTCGGCCGTCCGTTTCCATCCTCGCTGCCGTGCCCCAACAAGCGAACCCACACGGCGAAGCCAAAGCCTTCTTCGGGATCGACCTTCGGCGCCGGCATTGAATAGTACCCCCGGTCCAGTCGAACAGCTCGACTCCCTGGAAGCCGCCCTTCTTTCACGTGAAGCGGCTCAACTGGATGGTAGTCGAGGCGAGGGGATTGAGCTTCATTTTTCGCCTCGCAGGCAGGGTCTTCGCTCGACACATCGTCGAATGTATATTTCAGGCGGTCGAACTTGTCCGGATGCAAAGCTGTCCGACGCAAGCCGTCCTCCCGTTGGTTGGACTCGCGGCGGACAGAATTACCCGCGATTGGTATATAACAGAGCCGCGCTCCGTGGCTCTCCAGCGGCCCAGCCAACATACATCCGAGCATCATCAGAACCGTGGACCGCCGTAGCATAGGAGTGACACCGTGCATAAAACCCTCCGATTTTCCTGACTCTTCATTCGCTTAACGTTCGCCAATCGGCTTAATCGTTACCTTTCTCTCACCCCAGCGATCGTTGAAGACCGCCAGATCACGCAGGGGGACGAACACCCCGCCGGCGAGCATTGGACGAAACTCGATGACTTGCTCTATATCGTCGTCGAATACCACGCGAAGTGCAAATGGCACAACAACCCGAGACGAGCAAACGCGATATATTGGGTGTTGCATCCGGGTTTACTTCAATGGTGCGATCGGCAGCGGTGGTTGGCACCGCACAGTGGCATGCCGATCGTCACCGCGGAATTGCGGTTAAACGGATCAGAGTTCACCGCCTAAGATATTTCTGTCCGAGCGGTTGGGATTCATACGGGGCACAACCAATTGACCCGCAATGTGCGTTGGCGGCGGCGGATTTCGTTTTGGAGTTCCTGGACGACGACTCCCCGCAGCCGGCAATTGTGCCGACGAAGCGGGGGCTTGATGCCGCGCATCGCGCGAACACCGCGGGCGAAGGGCGATGCCCTGGCGGCATCGCTCATTGCCCCGGGCACCGCCGGCGCGTCGGCGCAGACGATCAACGTCGGAACGCATAGCTTTGAAAGACCTGATACCGGTAATAATTACTTGTTCTGGAGCGGGGAGTATGGGCGATGGAACCCGCACTGGGATGTCTCGCCTAGCGACAACGCAACGCTCTCCAACCAGCAAAGACGTGTGTTAACTTTTCATAATGGCTACACTAGGTGGACTGTTGATACCTCTTACGGGGACCAGATCACCGCTTCACGGGCCGTCTGCGACCGCCCCAACACCCCGCGGCCCCCGCGAGCTCGTCTCGTGGGGGAAGAAGATGGTCAGCTACAACGAAGCCGCCGTCATCAATGTTCCGCAACATCGCGAGTACTTCCTTCGTCCTTGAACATCGCTTTGAATCTCGGTTCACAGCCCGATGCGAATACTGCTTCCGCGAAACTGATCGAACACCGTCAACTGAAGACGCGCCGTTGGGCGACAGCCGCGATTGTAGCGCCGCATGTGCGCAGTGTCAAAAACAATGGCTCACAGAGTCTCTGACGAAATGGTGTACGACGGGCCTTCGAGCCCGGCGAGAGTGGGCCGGAGAGGGACTCGGAGGCTCGTCGCACGTCCAAAAGCAATGCCTCTCCAAATCCCGCAACACGCTAATCAAAAACGGTCAGCGCATCAGGAACTTCCGGCAACAAGCGAGGACTCCTTCCGCCGTCGCATTTGATACACGGTAAGGCCGACCATGAGCACCAGTCAAGCAGCCGAGGCGTCCCGCGGCGGTTCCGCGTCTCCCGCTTGCTCCTAATCCACCCATGTCGTTACATTGGAAATACCTCTCCAGACTCTCGGGCCCAAGAGGCGGGCACGTGCGTTAAGAGCAACAGGGAGTCTGCTATCCGTGCATATAAAGGAGAACAATCGTGAAGAAACACATTGACGAAGGTCACCAACAAGTCAGATCAGTTCTCAGAGTGGTTGGACCGATGGTGGCCACTACGGGCCTAGTCCTTGTTGTTATCGGCCTTGGAAGTTTCTTCTCTTCCTTTGGCTCGTTCGGACCCCCGCGTTACTTCTGGTGTGCTTTCGTGGGGATCCCCTTATTGGGCGTCGGCTTCGCCATATGTCGCTTTGCGTTTATGGGGCGAGTTGCCCGCTACGTAGCCAACGAAGTTGCCCCCGTGGGAAAGGATACATTCAATTACATGGCGAGTGGAACCAAGGACGCCGTTGGAGACCTTGCAAGTGCGGTGGGCGAAGGCTTGCGAGCTGGGAACTCCACGGAACCAACGCGACTGATTCGCTGCCACAAATGCAACCGAGACAACGATGCAGCCGCGAATTTCTGCAACGGTTGCGGTGCCGCACTGCAAAAGTCAAAGGCATGCCCCAGTTGCCACGAACTCAATGATCCGGATGCACGATTCTGCGACAACTGCGGACAGGAGATCGGTTAACAACACGGTGCGCCAAACGTGGGCTATCCCCAGCTGCACACGTCTATGCCTGCCGGTCCATAAACGCCTCTTGCCAATCACACGGGGCTTTTATGAAGTCTGTTCCTGGTGATTTCACTCTACCTTTACCAAGAACATATACGTCTCGCCCGGACTCAATTTCTGGACCTCGACGGATGAAGCGTCCTTCAACGCGATCGTGTCCCGCAGTCCATCCCAACCGTAGATGGACAGTTCTTCGGCGCTTCTCGGAATGTCACGCACCGTGAACGTCGTGCCGGGATGGTCCGTCCACGCTTTCCGGTTATGCCACACCCAGAGCTTCCGGTCCGATCCCTCCAGCATCAATTCCCCACGGCCTTTCGGGTCGCAGTTCACGACCTTCATCCCTTCGGTCAACTCGCACACCAACTGGAGCACTCTGCCGCGGGCGACCGGCGTCCACGGATCAAGTTGCGTACAAAGACCGTAGTGCTCGTCCTCGTCAGTTCGATGAAAGATGTTCCACGGCATGACGAATTCGGTGACGCGTTCGCCCTCGTCATTCACCACGGCAAGTGCATCCCACAGTGCCGTCAGAAACCGTTGCGCCGCCTCCTGTTCCGTGATCTCGCGTTTCTTCACATTCATCTCATCGGTGTAGAACGCGACATCCGCCGTGATCCCGGCTTTCCGTTTCACCTCTTCGAACTGGCTTTGCAGCGACCAATCGTAGCTGCCCTCCATCGGCACATAGTCCACGTCCCAATAGCGATGAATGCCGATCGCATGCAGTTTTCCGTTATATTTCAGGCGGTTGGATTTTTCCGGGTGGAAAGCTGCCTGACGCAAGCCGTCCTCCCGTTGGTCGGACTCGCGGCGGAGAAAGTCATCCGCGACCGGTATATTAAACAGCGGAGCCACGGCCTTTTCTTGACGGAAATTGCTGGTCGAAGTGGTCCTGTAACCGTTACAATGATTTAGTGGGCAGGACCGTGCGAGATCAAAGATCCTGCACGTCTCTCCGTCAACACAGCCGAGCGCGGACTTGAAGTGCAGTGTACGCCGCTCCGGGCGTCGAGCGATCAGCTGCACGTCGAGCAGACATCAACCATACCATCAGTTTCCGAACAGATTGGCGTTCCAACATTGGGAGGGGTGAGGCAATGCGACACACAACCACGCTACTCATGGCAATACTTATCGTGGGATTGACTGCGGACATCACCCAGGCTCAGGTTAATCGCAACGGCGACAGTCCCGCAAACCGGCCTCGACCGGACGCACCGGCAAACGCGGAAGGCGAGGCCAGCCGCGTCGCCCCAGAGGAGGAAAATGATGGCGACAAGGTCGAGAGGTCGTTTGAGCGGGAGGCCGGTAGGGCGCGCGGAATCGGGCGCGATCGGGACCACTTGAGAACTCGTCGACGCGACGAATACGCGGTTCCTAGTGAGCGCGCTCGCCGTGACGGGAACGACCGGGACTCTCGGAATCGGACTGCGCGGCGAGACGATGCAGATGTTGACCGTGATCGTCGGGGCCAAAATGGCCTCGGTTACGACTGGGATCCCGAAATACGCCATTGGGACGACCGCGCCAAGGAATGGCGTTTCCGTCGTTTTTCGGGGCACTTGAGCTACTGGGCCCCCGGCGGTTTTTGGACCTCCTACCGAAACGGGCGGTGGTATCGTTATGATCCCAGTCCTGACCGGCCGGCGAAACGAGAAATGCGATACCACCCGCGTTCGCGATTGGACGAGCGGCACGCCCAAGACACGCGATACGAGCGTGCTCGGCGCCAAGAGGACCGGTATGAAGGCTACGGCCCGGACGGGCGTCCTCCGTATGACGGTGGCAGTCCCAAAGGCCCTAATGGCAGAGACGCCGGCCCCAGCCCCAGATTCCGGCGGGACTTGGATCAGCGGTCAGACGGGAAATAGCGCGTCTCCCCCGTTTTCCCCAACAGAGATTCTCCAGTGCAAGACCAGAAAGCCGGATAACCGGAGCGAGAAACGGCAAATACTGACTCTAAACCACTCCTCGTAGCGTATCCCGGCATTCTGCGTGCGTTGATTACTATGTAGTGGATCCTTGGTGCGACCACGGACGAAATTCCCAGTACTCGATTGGGCTGGGGTGAGGAAAAGATCGAAGGCGCCTGGAGATCGCGTTGTTGCGCCGACGATGCCAGACCCTGAAATCCCTGCTGGACTTGGCCGCGCGGATCAGGTACGGCGGCTGGCCCCGTCGCCATGGTCATGGAAGGGAAGTCAGAGGCTGCCCCCGCGCCCCGGGGTGGATTCAACGCCTCGATGACAGGTGCATGTCGCTCTCGGTATATGAGTTTCGTCGAAACATGCCAAAACCCGGTCGTTTGGCCGTCCGGGGCCGCCAAGGCGTGCGAGCACCGAGTTGACAGAGTGGCGCCCGGTCGGGTAGGGTACGGGCAACGCGCGAAGTGCGGGCGGATCTCAACACGTTGGGACCATGACCGGATCAGCGTCAAACCGATCACCAGTATGCACTTCATTAGCATACAGGCCTGTAGGATCTGCATAACTTGTCACACTATTGATGACATACCGATACAGATTCCCATCCCCCGCCTCGAACCCGATCGGATCCTCGCTCAACCACCGTCCGGTGTGGGGAGAGGGCCTGTACACAGTGACCGTGTCATGTCACCACGAGAGGGAAGTGGAAACCGTGCACTGGCTCCGCTCGCGTTTAGCGTTGTCAGAAATGGAAGCCTGTCCCGCGCTCGCTCAGCCAGTGCCACCCTACGCCGTGAACCAAACGATTTGGCACGGGGGCATTTCAACCTCAAATACAAGTGTTTCGTGGAGTTTCTGGGGACACCAGCAACTGCGCCGGCAATGGAGAGCAGGCAAGTGCTAGCGTTGCTTACATTTTGCAACTGCCCCGAAGTGCGAGATTCGGAAATTCCTTTATTTCCAGGGCGAAGCGAACTCGAATGGTTTGTGAATAAACGAGTTGCGTCTGCTCGCGTACAGTTTTGGTTACCGGCGTAGAGTGCCACCCGACCGCGGGTTCTCAGGCGGTCGGTCGGCCATCCGCCTCGGAATCGTCGTCCGGCTCAGGCGGCTGGGGCGACGTCTCTGACGATGGACCGTCCGCTCGGCGATAAAGTCGCCAAGGGAGGATGCGTTCGGGCATGGACCCGACGCAGCTGCGGGATGGAAACGTGCGTGTAGATTTGCGTGGTTTTCAGGCTCTCGTGCCCGACCAAGGCCTGAATGAACCGCACGTCCGCGGCGTCTTCGACGGGGCGGGGGTCGTGGCGGGGTGTGCCGGCGGTTCGTCTCGGGAAGGGATTCCCGAGCTACGGCGGACGCTCCGGTAGCTTCGGACTCCGTCCCGAGACGGAAGGCACCTTCATGTCCAGGCCCGCGTCACGCCGCCACCGGGCATGCAGAGCCTTCGTCCGCCCGCGGCGCCCACGCCGTGCGCCGGGCGAATGGGCTGGCGGGGTTCCAGTCCGCGGACGTTGGCGGAGTGGCCTGGTCGTTCGCGGGCTGCCGGGGTCGTTGACACGCCGCGTTAAAGCTCGGCTGCCTCTTCAGCGGGCGGGGGTCGTGGCGGGGTGTGCCGGCGGTTCGTCTCGGGAAAGGATTCCCGAGCTACGGCGGATGCTCCGGTAGCTTCGGACTCCGTCCCGAGACGGAAGGCACCTTCATGTCCAGGCCCGCGTCACGCCGCCACCGGGCATGCAGAGCCTTCGTCCGCCCGCGGCGTAAATCCCGCCGCCGTGCACGGCGTCATGGCCGCCGGTGACCGCCTCGCCCCGGTTATTGGTCACCGTGGTGCGGGCGATGCGGGCGTTGGCGTCCCCGGCCAAGTACAGGCCCGCCCTGGGGTGAGGAAAAACTCCAAGTCGTTGCCATCCATATTGTTGCGCCGTTCGTTTCGCCGGTATTGAGACGAAAGGAC
>JBNJEM010000100.1:0-15909 GCA_051745935.1 Planctomycetota bacterium | reverse complement strand
CCAGTTTGTAGCGGCGAACGTGAACCACCACGGGACAAGCCCGTGGCATCCATGCGGGCTCCTGTGTCCAGGCCGTATGGCGGCACCCGTGAACGGCTATCCAAAACGAAACCGACTTCACGTTTGTTCGTCTACATACCGTTCGGCTGCTTGGACAATACCCCTGACTCGGCTGTCCTCGAGGGGTAATTCCCGTGCAATGCCGCGGACAATACCACGTTGCACGATGCGTCTGAACGTGGACGAGTAATTGATGTCGTACACCCAGGACAATTGCATGAGCAGATAATCGGACCGCGATCCGACGTGTTCCAATGAACCGCACCGGCGCCTCTCCAGTTCCTCCAACAGGACGGGGCTGATGGGGGCGTCGAGTTGCACTTGAGGGAGCATGTCAGCAAGTTCTTGAAAGCCGTCTCTCTCGACTGCGTCATGGACAATACGAAAGATGTCGAGCTTGTCGGCATCGCGGATCAGTGCGAGATATACCGGTCGCGGATGACTTTGTCCGCCGCGAGTCCGACCAACGGGAGGACGGCTTGCGTCGGGCAGCTTTCCACCCGGACAAATCCGCCCGCCTGAAGCATAAGATTTGGCGCGTGAGCCAACATGCTCCGGGATGGTTCTAGCATTGTGGTAACGGACACTCGTCAGAATAGCGTCCTTATCCCTCCCATCCAGGGCCGCCAGAACGTTGGACTCCTTCAGAACTTCCCATCCGCGGTGGCCATGGTCCACGGAGTGACGATCGGAAAACGTACCAAATTCGGCGAACTGGGAGAACCGCCCCACGTCATGCAGCCATCCCACGGCTTCGGCCACATTGACATCCGCCGAGATCCACTCCATTTCCCCGGCCAGGGAACGGGAATCGCGAGCCACCCGTTCGCTATGTTCCACTTTCAGTTGAAGTAATGGGGGGAACGTGCCGGTGGGAGACGCGTAAGTTTGAACGTGATCTTCAAACCATTTCCTGATTCCCTCGAGTTCCGTGTTCGTCATGCGATTTTCGGCCAAGATGTTCCTGACGTGGAAAAACCGGTCAGTCAATTCTCTCCAGTTCCGTCCGTACCGCATGCCACGCGTTCTTAATGGCGTTGGCGGCGCCGTTCTCCCCGTGCAGCACAACCGGTTTTCCGTTCATGAGTGCGTCGTTGACTGCTCGATCAAAGGGGATGCGAACGATGACGCGGGAATCCCACCGCCTCGCAATGTCATCGATACGGGCGGCCTGTTCCGTGTTCAGATCCGCTTTGTTGATGATCACCAATGCCGGAACGCCAAAATGCGCGGAAAGGTCCAGCACCCGTTCCATGTCATGCACGCCGGAAACCGTCGGTTCAGTGACAATCAGGACCAGGTCGGCCCCGGAAACCGAGGCGATCACCGGACACCCGGTTCCCGGCGGACCGTCGCCCAAAATCCGGGCCGCATGCAGTTCCACGGCCAACTCGTTGGCCCGGTTGCGCACTTGCGTTACCAACCGCCCGGAATTCTCTTCCGCGATTCCCAACCGGGCATGGACCATGGGCCCATAGTCCGTGTCGGATACATACCAATTCCCGGTAATCGACTCTTCGGTTTCAATGGCGCCGGCGGGACAAACTCTAACACACAAACCACATCCTTCACAGGCGATCGGATCAATTCGCCAGGTTTTGTCAATTGAACCGTTACCAGGTCCGTCAAATCGAAACGCATCAAAATGACAAGCCTCGGCACACGCTCCACACCCGACACACTGTTGCGAATCGACAACCGCCTTTACGCCGCCAGCGAACGGATGCGACTCTCGGACCCGCGGGGCCAGCAGCAAGTGCAAGTCGGCGGCGTCCACGTCATTATCAGCCAGCACCTGGCCGCCCGATAACACCGCGAAGGAAACCGTTACGGTTGTCTTTCCAGTGCCCCCTTTTCCACTGATGACCGTCACTTCCTTGTAGTCGGAAGCGCGCCCAACCGCAAAAGGACGCGGTTCGTCCGTGCTGATTTCGATCCGTTCCAATGCCGGGGGGGCCGCCACCTCGCTGCTGGGCAATGCCATGATCCTATCGTATATTTCGAGCAAGTTTGTTTTCAACTCATCGTGATGCCGCACGAGGATCTCGCCCGAGGAATAGGTGACGGCATACTTGCGCCGAAACGGAATGCGCCCAATGACCGGCACTCCCGCGTGCTCCGCCCACTCATCGATGATCCGGTCCGTGCCGTCGGATCGGTTGACCACGATCCCCGTTGGAATCCCCATTTCAAGCGTCATTGCGGTGGCCAGCTTTAAATCATTGAGCCCGAATGGGGTGGGTTCGGTCAACAACACGGCCACATCCGATCCCTCCAGAGCCTTGACCACCGGGCAAGCCGTACCGGGAGACGCATCCAAGATGTTCACAACTTCCGGATCAATATGGCCTTTGACCGCCTGGACCACGTCCGGAGCTAAAGATTCAGCCACGTTCAGCAGACCATGTCCGAAGTAGAACGGCGCATGCTTGGGAGCCGTTTGAACCTTTCCAATTCCCACGGGCTCCTCGCGTAACGCATCTTCCGGACACACGTAGCTGCACGCGCCGCAGGAATGACACAGCTCATTGAAGATAAGCACTTTGCCCTTGACCACGGCAATTGCATTGTAGAGGCATGCATCCGCGCATTCCCCGCACCCCGTGCACTTGTCCGGCTCCCATACCGGTTTCAACACATTAACGTCCGCTTGCTCGCTGAATTCCGGTTTCACGAACAAATGATCGTTCGGTTCCTCGACATCGCAATCCAAAAGACGAACGGGGTCGCCGCGAGCGGCCAATGCATACGCCAAATTCACGGCAAACGTAGTCTTTCCCGTTCCCCCTTTGCCACTGGCCACGGTGATAATCATGCTCTTCCGTTCCTTACAGTCGGTAACACAACGGGTTCCCGCTTTCCGAAGGCGGCAGGGCCGCCAACCAAATCGGGACACCGCACAGGGCTGGCGCGCTCCCGGTGGTCGCTCACGTCAAGGATGCGCGCACCGTGCGCGCATGTTACCCCCTAAGACTCTAAGACTAACCCGGACGAACCGGAACCATACAGGGTTAGGCCGCGCAGGGGGCAGGTGTGAGGTGTCAGGTGTCAGAGTCGCCAAATCAGGCTCGGGGCATTCGTGGCCGTGTCGAGTATGTCATGATGCTTCCATTGCCCACTCCCATCCGCCGTTTGACAAGACCACCGCCCCCTGCACACGTCCTCCCAGCGGGCGCTGAAAACCGCCAAACCTGGTCGCGGGCATCCCCCGGCCGGTCGCATAGGGATCACTCAACAATAACTTCCGCAATTGCACGTGCGTCCGAGTCGTCCGGAACACTGGCTCCGCTCGCGATCGGGGGTTCTTGAAGAGGAAACACATCTTGCCGCTCGCTCAGCCAGTGCCACCCTCCGAAAAAGGCCGAAGTTAATTTTGAGTCATTTCATACATCTTCATTTTCATCGTTGGACATGCTGCCCTCTTTCCGCCCGTGTCACGTAATAGGTATGACCGCCCTCCTGCTTGGCACGAATCCGCCCGGTACGGGTCAATTTGCCAAGATATTTGGAAACTTCGTTGCCGTGCATGCCAAATACCGCTGCGATTTGCTCCGCTGTACACGGGCGGCGTTCCAACATTTCCAGGATCGTGTTTTCGTTGGCTTGGATGCTGGGAGACTGTTCCGAGCTGAATTCCGCCGTGACCTCAGCGATCGGATCGAAGAACGCAGCCAGCTGGGCAAGCTCTTCCGAAGGCGCCGCCTGGACAAACTCTTCCGCCGGTGGACGGACAGCCGTATTCAACTGTATCCGGTCCGGTTGAATCGACTTGACCAACTCGGCAATCTTCCCGACATCCTTCTCCGCGTCGTTCATGCCCCGGACAATGAAAACCTCAATCCACAGTTCGCCCGCCAACGTCTCCCGCAGCGCCCGGGCACCGTCGACAAGGTCTTTCAAGTTAAGCTTGGGGTGAGGGCGGTTGATCCGCTTGAAGGATAACTGATCCCAGGCACTCAGAGACACTTTGACAATGTTCGCCCGCCCGGCCGCCTCGCGAACCGCCTTGTCGCCAAGCAGGGAGCCATTGGTCAGGAGCGCCACGGGCACCGATGTCGATGACTGAACACAATCAATCACCTCCGCAAACGAAGAATGAAGCGTCGGCTCTCCAGACCCGGACAACGTAATCACGTCCGCGTTCCCCACGGTTTCGATCCAGTCACGCAGCTCCTGGATTACCGCCGAGGTTGGAACATACTCTTTTCTTGCAAGCGTCTTGTTCGTGGTGCGCCCCAGCTGGCAAAACACACAGTCGAAACTGCACGTCTTGTACGGCGTCAGGTCGACACCGAGCGACCTTCCCAGTCGCCGGGAAGGAACGGGACCAAACAGGTAGCCGTAGCGGTGTCCCATCAGGTCGTCCCCCGCGTCATCGTCGCGCCACACTGCGGGCACTTCAGCTGGTTACAGGGTTTCCCACGTTGATGTGCCACCTCGTTGCCACAGTTGGGGCACTGACACGTACCGCCAACGCCACCGCCGGATCCCCCCATCCGGCCTCGCCCTTGACCGCCTCGCCGTCCCATGCCCCGCCCGGTTCCGGGACCGCCACCTGTCGGTCCTGTTCCATCTTCTCTAGGCATCTCAATTACCTCCTCTTGGTCTTGAAGCTCACCCCACACCCGCGGCCACTCCCCTTAGGCGGTCCGCGACCGTTCCACGCCTGTACGGGTGAAACGTACCCGCCTCGGTTCCCTTTTCCGATCCTACCCTACCAACACTCCGTCAAGTCGCCACGGAATCCACCCCGGTGACGCCACCGCCTTCTGGCGCCAGGCGGAGAACCTGGCTGCAAAAACCGCGGTTCCGAAAGTCGTCCGCACAGGTAGGCTGCCAAAACCGCGTCAACTTCACCGCCCACGAACGGAATGACCTGGATCCCCGCCTGGCAAACCGCTCGGGCCAGCGGTTGCGATACCGCCCCGCACAACACCACCCGGACCGCCAGATCCCGGATTCTTCGGGCCTTGGCTTCCGCCGGCTCGTCGATCAACGGTACATCCTTGCGGGACATTTCCCGCCCCCCCGTCACCACCACAACCACCAAGCGGCGGGCGAAGTCCAAGGTCGTGGAGACTCGTTCGTCCCACGCGGCAATGCCTACCGTCCGTTTCACCTGTTTGTTCTCCACCACCGACTACTTAAGAGCCCGGGCGAACGTCGCGAGCAGCAAGTTCGTCCCCCCCGAATCCGCCGAAGCTTGTGTGTCCGTCACGGTTGAGCCGATTGGCGTACGTCAGGCTTTCTAGCCTCACTGCCATGAATCCACTGCCCATCGGCTAACGTGTTACGTCTGTTCGTTCTGTTTGTCCTTGTTTCTGCTTTCGTAACTTTTTGGCGAACTGAAGTAAGGCTTTCTGGGGCGGTGAGGGTTTGAAGACGCCCGTGGAGAGCGCGCAGGCCGCCGTCCGCTGGACAACCCCATGTCGAGTCCACCACGTGTCCGAGCGGACTCTGGCCTTGCGGTTATATTTCAGGCGGTTGATTTTTTCCGGATGGAAAGCTGCCCGACGCAAGCCGTCCTCCCGTTGGTCGGACTCGCGGCGGAGAAAGCATCCGCGACCGGTATAAACGGGGTACGTCATAAGAGATTTGTGATCACGAAGCCAGTATTCTACTTCAGATGGCTAAAGTGTTACCTGCCTTCCTGCTTTTGGAGCACACGGCGTGCCAACTGGAAGCCCGATGCCCACATGCCCCATTAAGACAGGCCAAGAAGCCATAACAGAACCATCAGGTTCCCTCTCACCCGGCAGGTTTTGCAAGCGGAAACCCAGTTTTCGTACGGGCTGCTAGAGACACCGTATACGCCTGGGCTGACGAAAACCGCGGAAACTGCGTAAACTAGAATGACTAGGTTTTTACAGCTCGCAACAAAACGTGGTTCCCGCTCCCAAGATTTCCTAGGTGAAAGGAAAGCCGACTGGTTTTGTTATGGCTTCTTAGCATTTGTCGCGCGTCCTCGTTTCAAACACTGGACATCTCCCCACCCCCGCCGTGACGATCATCAGCAGTGCTCCGGGGGCCATGATAGGCCCACGGATGGCAGAACGGACCCACGGATGAAGACGGGGAAGAAGCCGCGCGGCTTTTTTCCACGCATGAGCTCCGTCCGCCATGTTCCCTTTGGTCCTTTCGGTCCCTGAGGTCCTTGATTCGACGCGGGCAAGGATGCAAGGCGCAACAAAATGGGCTACAAGGACTAGGGCTGGGGCAGCGCCACCGGTGGCTATTGCCGCGGCACGCTGAGGCCGAGCGCCTTGATTTTTCGGAACAGGGTTGTCTTATGAACGCCGAGCGACTTGGCTGTCTCCGTGCGATTCCACCCATGTCGGCGGAGGGCATTCATCAGGAAAGACGCTTCCATCTGCTTAAAGGAGTCAACATCGGTTCCCCCCGGCATCGTCGGGCATTGGTACCGCACCGGTTCCGGAAGATGTTCTGTTTCGATCACCCCTGAGCGACAGAGGACAAATGCCCGTTCAATGAAGTTTTCGAGCTCCCGCACATTCCCTGGATAGTCATACGACATCAATTGGGAAAGGGCCTCGTCGCTGATTCCGCCGACCTCCTTGCCCTGGAGTATATTGAATCGTTCAATGAAACGCTCCACGAGCAATGGCACGTCCTCCAAGCGTTCGCGCAGTGGAGGAATATCAAGCTTCACGATATTAATGCGATAGTAGAGGTCCTCCCGAAACGTCTTGTCCTTGACGAGCTGGGCGAGATCCTGATGAGTGGCCGCGACAATTCGGATGTCAGCGGATACGGGAGTCACGGCCCCCAAAGGCTCATAAACGCGCTCCTGTAAAAACCGCAATAAACGGACCTGCATGGCCGGAGAGACGTCACCGATTTCGTCCAAAAAAAGCGTCCCCCCTTCCGCCACGGAAAACCGGCCCGGCTTGTCCTGCCTCGCGCCCGTAAATGCCCCGGCCTTGTAGCCAAACAATTCGGACTCCAACAGCGAGTCCGGCAACGCGCCACAGTTGACCGCCACGAACGGCTTCTTCCGGCGTGGACTGAGTTGGTGGACGGCATTGGCGAACAGCTCCTTGCCAGTGCCGCTTTCCCCGTGAATGAGCACCGTACTGGGACTGTTCGCAATATCGGGGAGGACGCTAAAGAGCCCTTGCATCCGGTGGTTACGGCTAATGATGTCCGCCACTTCATATTGCCGACGAAGCGCCTTGCGCAGCTGCTCCACGCGGCTGAGATCTCGAAAGGTCTCCACCCCCCCGATGATCTTCCCCGCCGCATCCTTCAGCAGCGCCGTCGTGATACTGACCGGCCGGCGATGTCCGCGTTCGTCCAGAATCGTGATCGAGCGATTGACCACGGGCTCCCCCGTCTTCAACGTCTGCCCCAGCGCGCACTGCCCCTCGCAAATGTTCGCCCGGAAGATGTCCTTGCACGGTTTGCCAATGGCCCGCCGCCTGCGGATGCCGGTAATCTGTTCCGCGGCCCGATTGAACGACATAATTCGCCACCCTCGATCCACGGTAAACACGCCTTCCGTGATCGAGTCAAGAATCGGGTCATAGTCCGCTGCTGATGTTTCGTGATCCATTAAGCGGTAGCGTAATGGCTACCATGCAAGACTGTCAAGTTGCACGATTGCTACTTCCCCCCCGGCTCGATCCGAGTCGCGGATGACTTTGTCCGCCGCGGGCACGCCCTTGCTCGTGTGATATACTGTGAACGGAAAGAATCCAAATCATCGATTTCCTCGGACCCTCGAAAAGGGGTAGCCGTTCACGGGTGCCACTACACGGCCTGGACACAGGAGCCCGCATGGATGCCACGGAGCCCGCATGGATGCCACGGGCTTGTCCCGTGGTGGTTCACGCTCGCCGCTACAAACCGGTCGGACACACCACTCCTGGCCGTCGGTAGCGTGGAACGTAACGGACCACGGGACAAGCCGGTGGCATTTGCATGCGGCAAAGCCCTTTTTCAAGGTGTGCAACGGAAGTGCGAACCTCCGCGGATATCGGTCTATTGCCCGTGAACGGTTACGAAAAGGGAAACCTGCCATGATACGTCAACTGTCCATTGTCTTCGCCGCTGCCGCGATCGTCACGACCGTTATCTTTGGCCGCCCCGCCGCGGCGGCGGACCCGCCGAACTTCGTGTTGATCTTTGCCGACGACCAGGGTTATCAAGATATCGGGTGCTTCGGCTCGCCGAAGATCAAAACACCGAACCTCGACCGAATGGCCGACGAAGGGATGCGGTTCACCGACTTCTACGTGGGGGCCCCCGTTTGCTCGGCCTCGAGGGCCTCGCTGTTGACCGGTTGCTATTGCGATCGCGTGGGGGTCGGCGGCGTCTTCTTTCCCAATCGCAATCATCAAGGTCTCAATCCCGACGAGATCACGGTGGCGGAGGTACTCAAGCACAAAGACTACGCCACGGCGTGCATCGGCAAGTGGCATTTGGGGGACGACGAACCCTTCCTGCCCACCCGGCAGGGATTCGATTCCTACTTTGGCGTCCCGTACTCCAACGACATGACGGTTAACCCCGACGTGGCCGTGGCGGACGATGTCGTTTGGCGCGAAGGCATGACGCTCGAGCGCCTGCGGTCCGAGAAACCGACCAAGAACTGGGTGCCCCTGCTGAAGGACGAAGCAGTGATCGAATACCCAGCCGACCAATCGACGCTCACGAAACGGTATACGGAAGAGGCGGTGTCGTTTATCAAGTCGAACAAGGATCGCCCCTTCTTTCTGTACATGCCGCACACGATGCCGCACGTACCGCTGTTCGCCTCCGAGAAGTTTTCCGGCACCAGCGACCGAGGGCTTTACGGCGACGTCATCGAGGAGATGGACTGGTCGGTGGGACGGGTACTCGCCGCGCTCAAGGAAGCGGGCATCGACGACAATACACTGGTGATCTACACGTCGGACAACGGCCCCTGGCTCTCCAAAGGCGCCAACGGCGGCTGTGCGTTACCCTTGCGGGACGGCAAGTTCAGCACGTACGAAGGCGGCATGCGCGAGCCGTGCATCATGCGCTGGCCTGGCAAGATCCCCGCCGGCAGCACGTGCGGCGAGATCGCCGCCACGATCGACGTGCTGCCCACCTTCGCGACCTTGGCCGACTGCCCCGTGCCCGATGATCGGGTCATCGACGGCCGCTCCATCGTGCCGCTTCTGGAAGGTAAACCGGGGGCCAAGAGCCCGCACGAAGCCTATTTCTATCGGCGCACGGCCGTCCGCTCCGGCAAATGGAAACTGTTGCTGAAGGCCCGAAGCACGGTCAAGGAGCGCCCGGCGGGGCCGTGTCCGCAGCTGTACGACCTGTCGACCGACATTTCCGAATCGAACAACCTGGCCGAGGAGCATCCGGAGATCGTCGCCCGACTCACACAACTGATTGAAGAACACAATAAAGAGCTCAAGGCCAACAGCCGGCCGGTTGGAAAGCTCTCGGAGGTTCAAACGGAACAGGAATGAAACGGCTGGCACGGGAAACGACCACGCCGGTGTGATCCGGACTGTAAAAGTAACCGTTCACGGGCAAAAGACTGATATCCACGGACGTTCGCACGTCCGTGGCACATATTGAGGACAGGCGTTTGGAGGTGTAAATGCCCCGGGCTTGTCCCGTGGTCCGTTACGTTTCACGCTACCGACGGCCGGGCGTGGTGTGTCTGGCCGGTTTGTAGCGGCGAGGGCGAACCACCACGGGACAAGCCGCGGGCCCCCGTGTCCAGGCCGTGTATCGCCACCGCGAACGGCTACCTATAAAACTGTAAAATATCGCACGCGGAAGCCATTCCCCGCCGCGTTTTTCCGCCACGGCCTCGCTGGACCGTTCCACCGTGAAACACGTTTAACAGTGATCCTTGAAGTGTTGGGGATTACCTCTTTCATCCTCTTTGAAAACATTGGAGTGAACCATGAGAACCGTACCGTCGCTCAGGTTGAACGCTTGGCTGTTGCCGCTGCTTGTGGGGTTCTTGTCGTCGCCGGTCTTTGAATCCCGGGCCGCGGACAGCTCGAACGACGCGGACGGAGATGCCAATCGTTTCGAATTCGTGGAGCTGTTCAACGGCCGCGATTTAACGGGCTGGGTGGATGTCAATACGAGCCCCGATACGTGGAAGGTCAAGGACGGGCTGCTGGTATGCAGCGGCAAGCCGATTGGAGTGATGCGGTCGGAGAAACAATACGAGAATTTCATCCTGCACATCGAGTGGCGACATATGGAAGCCGGCGGCAACTCCGGCGTGTTTGTCTGGAGCGAAGGGTTCGTGCCGGAGGGAAAACGCTTGCCCAAGGGCATGGAAGTCCAGATGCTCGAACTCGACTGGATTAATCAGCATCGAACCGCGGACGGCGAGCCTCGGCACGTCGGCTATATTTCAGGGGAATTGTTCGGGGCCAACGGCCTGACCGCCACGCCCGACAACCCACGTGGCAATCGCAGCATGTCGCGAGAGCTGCGTTGCAAGGGAAAAGGCGAATGGAATACCTACGACGTGGTCTGCGTGGATGGAACCGTGAAACTGGCGATCAACGGACGGTTCGTTAACTCCATCCGCGATTCCTCGGTGCGCAAAGGCTACCTGTGCCTGGAGTCCGAAGGCTCGGAAATCCATTTCCGCAACATCCGCATCCTCGAATTGCCGCCGGGCATCACCACCCCTGAACAAACCGCGAAAGTGCTCGAGTAGACGGCTCCGGGGTAAACACGTTCGACTTTACGATCACAAGCGACCAGTTGGTTGAAGAGCTGGACGCCATTGACGCGTTCTACGGGCGTTGCCACGATGCCTCGATGTTCAACTGCGATGGTGTGAAGATCACATTCCACCGCGACGCCGCCTTGCTGGACGAGACCGCGCGGGCCTTGCGTGTCCGAGCCGTGTAGCGGCGCCCGTGAACGGCTACCATGCGACATTGAGGAGGGGCTTACGCGGATTCCCCGCGAACTTTCTTGAGATATGTTTCCAGGATGATGGGAACTTCGTCGGGTGTCACGTTGCCATGTACATGATCGCCGACCATCACCACGGGGGCCAAGCCGCAGGTGCCGAGGCACCGGGAGCCCTCCATGGTGAACATGCCATCGGAACTTGTTTCCCCCCACGTGATGCCTAATTCGTCCATCACCCTCTGAGCCACACGCTCGGCCCCTTTCACATAGCACGCCGTGCCCAAGCAGACTCTAATGATGAACCTGCCGCGCGGTTTCAGTCGAAAGTAATGATAGAAACTCGCCACCCCCGAAACCTTGGCGGCCGGGACTTGCATTAACTGGGCGACCGCATCGAGCTGGGGGCCACCGAGGTAACCAAATTGATCCTGAACGCGGTGCAGAACCGCGATCAGCTGGCTTTCCGGATGCGGACCACGGCGGCACGTCTCAATGAAATCGACAATGTCCTCGCCCAACGTTTCTTGGGCTTTCGTTTCCACTTGTTCCCAGTTTTCAGTCGACATACTCATCGGATACCTCGGGGAAGTTTCGCGGCGTAACGGGTATGGAGCAACTGGTGTGCTTTGTCCGAACTCGGTTTTCCGAGAAACTTGCCATAAAGCTCTTGGATCTGAGGATTTTCCAGCGATTTTCGAAGCTTCTTGCCGCTGTCGATCGTATGCAACGCGCCGGCTCGCTTCCGAAGCAATTCCGGATCGAGCACTTTGGCGCCGGCCGGTGGATAGGGTTGTCCGCCGCCCCCGATGCATCCGCCCGGGCACGCCATCACTTCAATCACGTGAAATGCCTCTTCTCGTTTGACGACCTTGTCGAGCAGGATCTTGGCATTGGTTAGTCCATTGGCCACGCCGACGTGGATATTGCGATCCCCAATCGCGACGTACGTTTCCCGCAGTCCTTCAACCGCTCGCACCTCGGTGAAATCCAGGCGTTCCGCCGGCTTGCCGGTCACCAATTCGCTGGCTGCCCGCAGCGTCGCCTCCATCACCCCGCCGGTTGTTCCAAAGATGTCCCCCGCTCCGCTCGCCACGCCAAGTGGCCCGTCGAATTCCCCGTCCGACAACGTGGTGAAATCGATCCCATAGCACTTGATCATCCAAATCAACTCACGGGTGGTCAGCACGGCATCGGTATAAGGCTGTCCCGAGGCCATCCGATGTTCGGGGCGGGCCCCCTCATATTTCTTGGCCACGCACGGCATGACGGCGACCATATAGACTTGATCGGGATCAAGGCCCATGCGTTGGGCGTAGTACGTCTTGGCCAGCGTCGAGAGCATGCTCATCGGCGACTTGCACGTCGACGCATGGGGAATGAGTTCCGGATAGAATTTTTCCATGAAACTGATCCAGCCCGGCGAGCAGGAGGTAATCATGGGGAGCGTCCCCTTTTCCAGCCGGGAAAGGAACTCATGAGCTTCCTCGACGATGGTCAAATCCGCGCCGAAATCGGTATCGAAAACCGCATCGAAGCCAAGTCGCCTCAGGGCGGTGACCATCCTACCGATGGCCGGCGTACCCGGATCCAGTCCAAACCCTTCTCCAATCGCTGCCCGAATGGAGGGGGCGGTTTGCACGACCACGTGCATCTCGGGATCCGCCAACGCCTTCCAAACCGATTCGGTCGACGGCTTTTCCAGAAATGCCGCCGTGGGGCAGACGTTGATACACTGGCCGCATTGAATGCAGACCGAATCATCCATGTTGACGCCATGGGCGGGGGTAACGACGGTGTGGAAGCCGCGATCCTGCTGGCTCAGGTTATGCACGCCCTGGATTTCCGCGCAAACCCGAACGCACCGCCCGCACAGAATGCACTTCTCCGGATCCCGAATCACTGACTGGCTGGAATTCTCGATGGGAAACCGCTTTCGCCGCCCCTCGAAAAGCCGCTCCCGAACCCCCATCGAGTAGGCCAAGTTTTGGAGTTCACAGTTGCCGTCCCGTTCGCACGTCTGGCAATCCCGCGGGTGGTTGTCCAACAGCAGTTCGACAATATCACGCCGGGCCTGGCGAATCTCCGGCGAACTGGTTTCGACCTCCATCCCGTCCCAAACCTTGACACTACACGAGGCCATGTAGAAGCCCATCCCCTTGACCTCCACGATGCACACCCGGCATGAGCCCATCAAGCTCAGATCGGGATGGTAGCAGAGCCGGGGGATACGGACCCCCAGCTGCTCGGCCGCCTCCATGATCGTGGTGCCTTTGTCGACGGTCATTGGCGTGCCGTCGAGGGTCAACGAGATTTCTTTTTTTTGCATGATTTAACGTGCAGTACGGTTGGCGGTTCACCGACACGGCGGCTAAAAGGTTGGGCCCCGCGCGGCGAGCGACCCCCCGTTTCCAAAACGTCCTTCGTTACATCCGCTTGACCGCGTCAAAGCGGCATACCTCAAAGCAACGGCCACATTTGATGCACCGCGCCTGATCGATCTCGTGGGGTTTCCTTCGTTCGCCGGAGATACACTGCACGGGGCAGTTTCGGGCACAGGCCGTGCAGCCAATACACGCCTCCGGGTCGATCTCGTAGTAGATGAGCGCCACGCAGCGGCGAGCCGGGCACGTGTTTTCCGTCACATGAGCCAGATACTCATCATGAAAATGCTTCAACGTGCTGAGGACCGGGTTGGGCGCGGCCCGCCCTAAACCACACAGCGACGCCTTCTTCATCAACACGCCCAGCCGCTCCAGGTGCTCCAGGTCTTCCGGACGTCCATTGCCGCTGGTCGTTCGCGTGAGAATCTCCAGCATGCGGACCGTGCCCTCCCGGCACGGCGTACACTTCCCACACGATTCGTCCTCGGAAAAGGCCATGAAGAATCTGGCGACGTCGACCATGCAGTCGTCTTCGGCCAGTACGATCATTCCGCCGGAGCCCATGATTGACCCCACTTGGCTCAGCGTGTCGAAATCAATGGGCGTGTCCAGCCATTTCTCCGGGATACATCCGCCGGCCGGCCCGCCCGTCTGGACCGCCTTCAACTTCCTTTTGCCGGCCACGCCCCCGCCAATCTCCTCAACCACCTCGCGCAGCGTGGTTCCCATCGGCACTTCAACCAGCCCCGTGTGCCGTCCCTTGCCGGCCAGTGCGAAGACTTTGGTTCCGCCGCTGGCCTCGGTCCCCAGTTGCCGGAACCAGTCGGCGCCATAGTTGATGATCGCGGCGACGTTGGCGAACGTTTCCACGTTGTTAATTACCGTCGGCTTGCCCCACAGACCACTTTCGGTCGGATAGGGGGGACGAATGCGAGGCTGACCACGTTGGCCCTCCAGGGAATGAATCAGGGCCGTTTCCTCGCCGCACACGAAGGCGCCAGCGCCCAGCATGATGTCCAAATCGAAATCGAACCCGGAATCCAGGATATTCTTGCCCAATAATCCCCACTCGCGGCACCGATCGATCGCCTTCTGTATTCGCTCAATGGCCAAAGGGTACTCGGCCCGAACGTAGAAAAAGCCGCGACAGGCCTGGTTGGCGTACCCGCCCAGGATCATCCCCTCGATCACGTTAAACGGATCGCTCTCGAGCATGCTGCGATCCATGAACGCCCCTGGGTCCCCTTCGTCGGCGTTGCAGACAAGATAGCGTGTCGAATCAGCCGCCGCCGCCCCCATGGCCCACTTCTTGCCCGTCGGGTACCCGCCGCCACCACGGCCCCGCAGCTTGGCCTCGGTGACTTGGTCAATCACCCAGCTCGGATCCCCGCGATCGAGCACTTTCGCCAACGCCTCGAAACCGCGGTAATGAAAGTATTCCTCGATGCTCTCCGGGTCGATGACGCCATTATGTCGCAAGGCAACCCGCGTCTGTTGATTGAAGAAGGAGACGTCCCCGTACAACTCCAAAAACTTGCGGCCGATCGTCTTCCCGGATACAACGAGCTCTTCAACCACGTTGCCACCGATCAGGTGCCGTTGGATGACTTTTTCCAGATCCTGCTCGTTTTCAATCCGGTAGAGCACCTTGTCGGGCCGCACCAAAAGCTGGGTGTACCGCCCCACATCGTCCGTCGCGCAGGTCCCAAAACAGCTCGCTCGTTTCAGTTGAACCTGGTCCGGACCCAGCCCGGCAGCGCGCAGCTTTTCGGGCAACACCGTATTGCACAACTCGTCGCCCTTCCACTCACAGCGGCTGGCACTACAGTAAAGAATCTCGTAGCGGGCCATTTTTTCCGCCGACCCGTCCAACACGTGATCCAACAACGGCTCGCCACCAAGCACGTGCCCCGTGAAGATTCCATGCACCAATTCACGATCCACCCGCTGGTACTTGACCGGCAGCTGACCAGGAATCAGAACCCCCACAATCGGCTCGCAACTACACCGCCCCGTACACCCCGTGCGATGCAGCTGGATATCATCCCGCCCAGACGCGATCATGTGCTTGTGGAACTCATCGAACACCTCCCGCGACCCAGCCGCATGCTCGCAGGTCGCCGAACCAACCTGGATCCGAATCGAGTCGCCGGCGGATCGCTCCCCGAGAACGTCTCGAGCCCGCTTGGCCAACGCTTCAAACTGCCGCGGTACCTGGCTGCTCACGAACTTGCTTCCGGGACCTGGAGAAAACATGCACAAGAGAACGACAACTCGCTTATTTTCTCAGAACCGGTCCAGATGACAACCCCCTTTTCCTTCCGAGGGTACGATCTGGCCAGTCCCAGAAAAAAGCGGTGGATTTGTGGTCTTCCCGCTGGCGTAGAGAAGCGAGTTCGAGAATTGCTATCCGACATTCTGCATTCATGGAGCAGGAGCAGGAGTAGGTGCAGGTGCAGGAGTAAACCCTATTGTTACATAAAGACGGCGTAGGACGGGTCTCCAGGCCCGTCTTTTACAGCGCATAAATGTCTTTTTGCGGTTGTTTGAAGATCTCACATTTCGTGAGATCCGC